>CAYYDA010000001.1:0-1123 GCA_964470495.1 uncultured Steroidobacteraceae bacterium
CTCACCGTGCTCGTGGGGCGTTCCGTCTCGCCCGCCAAGCTGGAGCGCCTCCGCGCCCTGGAGACGAGCCGCATCACCGTCGAGCTCACCGGCAACGACACCGATGACGCGGAGGCGGAGGCGCGTCGCCGTGACGACGCGGGGCATGCCATCTACATCCCGCCCTACAACGACCCCGAGGTCATCGCCGGCCAGGCGACGGTCGCGGTCGAGATCCTGGAGGACTGGCCCGAAGTCGATACGATCATCGTCCCGATCGGTGGGGGTGGGCTGATTGCCGGGATCGGCCTGTGGGCCAAGGCGGTCAAGCCCGCGCTGCGGCTGATCGGGGTGCAGCCCGCGTCATCGCCGCCGATGTATGCGCACATGGAGACCGGCTCGACCGACCCGATGCCGATCGCCCCGACGCTCGCCGATGGTGTGGCCGGCAACATCGAGCGCGACAGCATCACCTGGAAGCTGTGCCGGCAGCTCGTCGACGAGGTGGTCGTGGTCGAAGAGGAGGAGATCGCATCGGCCATGCGCTGGGCGATGGAGGTCCCCCACCTGCTCCTCGAGGGCAGCGCGACGCTCGGGATCGCGGCGCTGCGGGCCGGGTCGTTGGACGTGGCCGGCCGGAATGTCGCAGTGGTGACGACGGGCCGCAACGTCAGCGCGGAGACGCTGCGATCGGTCATCGGCAGTGACGCCTGACGAGGCACGCTCGCGATTCACGGCAGCGCGCGTGGCGCGGCTCGCCACGGTGGACGCAGAGGGTACGCCCCACATCGTTCCGGTCACGTTCGCGCTGGAAGGCGACCGAATCGTCAGCGCCGTCGACGCCAAGCCGAAGCGCGGCACGCCGCTGCGACGGCTGGCGAACATCGCCGCCAACCCGCGGGTCTCGTTGCTGGTCGACGAGTACGACGAGGACTGGCGCCGCCTGTGGTGGGCGCGTGCCGACGGCGCGGCGAGGATCGTCGACGACGGGCCTGAACTGACAAGCGCATTCGACCTGCTGAGGGAGCGGTACGCGCAGTACCGGACGGTGGGGCTCATCGGTCCGGCCGTGGTGGTCGATGTCGATCGGTGGCTGGGGTGGTCGGCCGCCGAGGGCTGAGGCGGTGGTATCGCTCTTGCGGGC
>CAYYDA010000001.1:1223-25454 GCA_964470495.1 uncultured Steroidobacteraceae bacterium
CACCGCGCATCGTCTTCCGGCCCCAGGGCGAGCTCGCCAACTAGCTCAGCCCAAGGCTCCGGTCCAACCGAGCTCGTCGTCCGACGCCACACCGGCGCCCTCCAGGGTGGCAAGCTCGTGCTCCCTCTCGCGGAAGGCCCGCCGCGCCTCCGAAATGGAGACCGATATGAACCGCACGGCGTCGCCCGGGCGCAGGCGCGCCACCCGACCGACGTCGGCGCCGATGACGCAGGCGGGGACCGGGTAGCCGCCGGTCACGGGGCGATCGGCGAGCATCACGATCGGGTGTCCGTCTGGCGGCACCTGGATGGCGCCGAGCGGCAGGCCCATCGAAGCCACCTCGTGGTTCGTCGGTCGCAGCACAGGTCCTTCGAGGCGCACGCCCGTGCGATCCGCGGCCAGCGACACCATCCATGCCGGATCCGTGAGCGCCGCCGGGCTCAGGCGGTCGGCATGCGGTCCGTCAACGATCCGGATCGGGCCGTTTCGCAGCTCGCCCGTCCAGCGCCGCGCGTTTCCCGTCGCCGAGCCGATCCGCAGCACGTCCCCGCTGCGCAGGGCCCGCCCGACGTGTCCGCCGAAGCCGGACCGCAGGTCGGTGGCGGCCGACCCGAGCACCCGCTCGACGTCGATCCCGCCGGCGATCGCGACGTACGCACGCGCGCAGTCGCCCTCACCGATCCGCAGTTCCGAGCCGGCCCGGAGCTCGCGAGCGGCGAACGGCGGCAGGGAAAGCCCATCCACCAGCGCCTGCATGCCGGCACCGGCGACGGCAACGCGCGCGGTCGCCTCGAAGCGCAGAACTGGCCCAACGAGCGTGGTCTCGAGCAGGGCGGCGTCATCGGGGTTGCCGACCAATCGGTTCGCCAGCCGCGCGCTCCAAGCGTCGGCAGCTCCGCCGACAGGAATGCCCAGGTGGCGCCATCCCGGCCGTCCGTTGGCCGTCTGGATGGTGGTCAGCGTTCCCGGCTCGAGGACCTGGATCACCGCACCGGCTCGAACCGAACGCGGTCCCCGGGCAGCAGCAGGACCGGCGGGTCCCGGTGCGGGTCGAAGAGGGTGACATCGGTCCGCCCGATGACGCGCCAGCCACCGGGCAGATCGGCAGGGTAGATGCCGCTCATGCGTCCGGCGATGGCGACCGAGCCCGCGGGAGTCCTCGTGCGCGGGGTGGCAAGGCGATCGACCTGGAGACGCGCCGGCAGGTCGCCGAGGTACGCGAAGCCCGGCGCGAAGCCGCAGAACAGGACGCGCAGCTCGGCGCCGGTGTGCAGCTCGACGATCTCGTCCCTCGCCAGCCCGCTGATCGAAGCCACCTCGTCGAGATCCGGCCCATCGTAGTCGACCGTGATGGTGTGCAGCCGACCGGGAGCCGGTGCGCCGCCCATGGTGGCGATCCGGGCCGCCAGCGCCGGGACCAGCGTGTCCGGATCTGAGTCCAGCGGAGCAAGCTCGACGAGGACGGACTCCAGTCCGGGGATCGCCTCGAGCACGCCCTCGAGGTGCTCGGCCCGCAGCGACGCGGCCAACGTCTGCGCGCGCTCCGCGGAGCCGAGCTCGACCAGCAGCGCCGACTCGCCGAAGGGTCGAATCACCCGGCGTCCAGCGCGGCCACGGTGACGCCGGCCGCCTCCAGGGCGCGGCGGACGGCTGCCGCGATCTCGACCGCGCCCGGCGTGTCCCCGTGGCAGCAGACGCTCTCGGCGCGCAGGCCGACGCGAGTGCCGTCAATGGCCTCTGCACCGTCCCCGGTGGCGATCGACACGGCCTGCGCGGCGGCGGCTCCCGGATCCGTCAGCAGTGAACCGGGTTCGGTGCGCGGCTGCAGCGAGCCATCGGCACGGTAGCGCCGATCGGCGAACGCCTCGGGCACGAATCGCAGCCCGGCGTCCGCGGCGGCGGACGCCATCGGCTCCGAGGAGGCGAGGCCGAATAGCGCCAGGTCGCGGCTGAAACGCGCCGTGGCACGGGCAATCGCGGCCGCCAACGGCGGACTCTCGGCAGCCTGGTTGTAGAGGGCGCCGTGTGGCTTGACGTGCTGCAGCTCGAGGCCGTGGGCGCGACAGAACGCCTCGAGTGCGCCGATCTGGTAGCGCACCAGCGACTCGACCTCGTCGGGCTCGAACGGCATCGGGCGGCGGCCGAAGCCGAGCAGATCCGGATAGCCCGGCTGGGCCCCGACGGCGACACCGGCTCGACGGCACAGCGCGACGGTCGCCTCCATGACGCGGAAGTCGCCGGCGTGGAAGCCGCACGCCACGTTGGCGCTGGTGATGTGCGCAACCAGACGCTCGTCGTCTCCCAGCGTCCAGCGCCCGAAGCTCTCCCCGAGGTCGGCGTTGAGGTCCATGGGCCGACATCGTACGCGCGCGACACCGCTTGCAGCGGGCGCTACGATCGGTTCATGACCGAGACCGAGCCACAGCCGCCTGCGGAGCCCACCAGCACCTCCACCGCGCCGCCGGAGGTGAAGGCCGACGACAGCGGCACGTCGACGATGGCCATCGGTCTGGTCCTCGTCCTCATCGGCGCCGCCCTGTTCGGTGGGCAGCTGCTCAACATCGGGATCGACGACATCGGCTGGCCATTCTTCGTGATCGCCGCGGGGGTCGCTGTTCTCGTCATCGGTCTGGTGGTGGCCAATGAGCAGGGCATGGTCATCGGCGGCACCATCACAACGACCGTCGGCCTGGTGCTGCTGTACCAGAACAACACGGGGCGATGGGAGTCCTGGGCCTACGCCTGGGCGCTGGTCGGCCCGGCCGCGAGCGGCCTTGGGCTGGCGCTGTGGGGCGTGCGCAGCGGGAACGGCGAGGATGTGCGCAACGGAACATGGGGTGTGCTCGGCGGCCTTGCCTTCTTCGTCATCGGCTTCCTCTTCTTCGAGGGCGTGATCGGGCTCGGCGGCGACCGCCTGAGCCTGCCGGAATGGCTGCTGCCGATGGCCGTGATCGGCATCGGGGTGGTCGTGCTGGGTCGGGGCCTGGTGGAGCGGCGAGGGCCCGAGGCCGGCTAGGGCGGCGGCCGGCGCGCCTGTCAGCGGGTCGGCGTGACAACGTGCTCCATGTTGGCATGTGCAACCCGTTGGCACGGTGTCACGCCAGGTGCGTGATGGCGGCGCGGCGCCGGATGGCGCAGGGCTCCCGCGTCGTATCCTTGCCCTGACATGCCTGACACGGGACTCGACGCCCTGAACCTGCTCAATGCCGGCTACGTCGCCGACATCTACGAGCAGTACCGGCGTGACCCCGCCAGCGTGGATGCGGACTGGCGCAGCGTGTTCGACTCGGGCACCGCCGGCTTCGAGCCGGTGAGCGCGCCGGCACCCCAGCCCACGAACGGTAGCCGCCAGGCCGATGCGACTGCGCCAACTCCGGTTGCGCCCGTCGCGGCGCCACCCCAGGCGACCCCATCGGTCCCGGAGGGCGCGACGCCGATCAAGGGCCCGGCCGCGCGACTGGCCCAGAACATGACGGCCAGCCTGGGCGTCCCAACCGCGACGAGCTTCCGTGAGATCGAGGTCGCGACGCTGGAGGCGCGCCGCAGGGAGCTGAACGAGCAGATCGCGCCGCGCAAGGTGAGCTTCACGCACCTCATCGGCTGGGCGATCGTGCAGGCGGCGGTCGACCAGCGCTCAATGAGCCATTACTTCGCCGAGGCCGACGGGAAGGCGTTCCGCGTGGATCCGGGGAGCATCAACCTCGGGCTGGCGGTCGATGTCGAGCGAAGGGACGGCTCGCGCTTCCTGGTGGTGCCGGTCATCAGGCACGCCGACGAAATGGACTTCCGCGGCTTCCACGCCCGATACGAGGAGGTGGTCGAGAAGGCCCGCGCGAACAAGCTCTCGCCGGACGACTTCGCGGGCGCAACCATCACGCTCACGAACCCGGGGACGCTCGGGACGACCGCGAGCGTTCCGCGGCTGATGCCGAGCCAGGGCACGATCGTGGCGACCGGCACCATTCGCGACGTGGGCGGCGATCGACGCATGACGATCACGTCGACGTACGACCATCGCATCATCCAGGGAGCCGAGTCGGGCACCTTCCTGCGGCGCATCGACGGGCTCCTGTCGGGCGATGATGGTTTCTACGCCGATGCCTTCGCGGCAGTGGGCGCGCGGGTCGCCGACGTGACGACCGATGAGCCGATGCCGTCGCCGGCTGAGGCCGCCGGCGCACCGGCCGTCGAGACGCCCGTGGCGACGCCCGCCGGCGACGCGTACGAGCTGGTCAAGGCGGTCGCGGCTGGCATGGCCCTGGTGAAGGCGTATCGGCACTTCGGGCACACGGCTGCGCAGCTCGATCCGCTGGGCGCCGAGCCACGCGGCGACCCCGCGCTCGACCCGGCGCCGCTTGGCCTGACACCGGAGAACATGCGCGCAGTGCCCGCGGAGCTGCTGCGCATCTACGTGCCGGGCGAGACGCTGGCCGATGCGCTCCCCCATCTGCAGGAGACGTACACCGGGACGATCGCGTACGAGGTCGAGCACATCGGCAGCCACGAGGAGCGCGTCTGGCTGCGACGCGTGATCGAGGCGGGCGAGCATCGACGGCCGATGGAAGCGGAGGACCAGATCGCGCTGCTCGAGCGCCTGGTCAGCGTCGAGACGCTCGAGAGATTCCTGCATAAGGCCTATCTCGGACAGAAGCGGTTCAGCATCGAGGGCCTGGATACCATGGTGCCGATGCTCGACGTCATCCTCGGCGACGCGGCCGACCAGGGAGCGCGCAAGATCATGATCGGCATGGCCCATCGCGGCCGGCTCAACGTGCTTGCCCACGTCGTCGGCGTCAGCTACGAGGCGATCCTTGCCGAGTTCGAGGCCGGCCGCGCGGGTGGCGACGCCGGCACGGCGCCGAAGGGCGGACTGGACGACGTGAAGTACCACCTCGGCGCGGAGGGCGGCTACCTGACCGCCGAGGACGAGGAGGTGCGGGTCGTGCTCTCGCCCAACCCGAGCCATCTCGAGGCCGTGGACCCGGTCGTCGAGGGCCGAACGCGCGCCGAGCAATCCGACCGCTCGGGCCCGGTGGCATCGGTCAACCCCGCGTCGACGCTGCCGGTGCTCATCCACGGCGACGCCGCCTTCGCCGCCCAGGGCGTCGTGGCCGAGACGCTCAACCTTGCCCGACTCGACGGCTACGCCACCGGCGGCACGGTGCACCTCATCGCCAACAACCAGGTCGGCTTCACGACCGGGGCGCGGGAGGGCCGCTCGACGGACTACTCGTCCGACCTGGCGAAGGGCTTCGACACGCCGATCGTCCACGTCAACGCCGACGATCCCGAAGCGTGCCTGGCGGCCGCCCGGCTGGCGATGATGTACCGCGAGCGCTTCGGGCACGACGTCGTCATCGACCTCGTCGGCTACCGGCGCTACGGGCACAACGAGGGCGACGAGCCGGCCTACTCGCAGCCGGCGATGTACGAGCTCATCGCCAAGCACCCCAGCGTTCGTGAGCTGTACCAGGCCCAGCTGGTCGAGGCCGGCGTGATCACCGCCGAGGAGGCGGGGGCAAAGATCAAGGAGACCTCGGCGGAGCTGGCGGCCCGGCAGGCGGCGCTGCGCAAGGGGTCGGACGAGAGCGAGGGCGAGCTCGACCGTGGCTCGGAGGCCATCCCTCAGGAGGAGGTGGCGGAGCCTTCGACCGCGGTGCCGCTCGATCGGCTGCGCGAGCTGAACGCGGCGTTGTCATCGGTGCCCGATGGCTTCACCGTCCACCCCAAGCTGGTCAAGGTGCTCGAGCGGCGCGCGGCGGGCCTCGGCGGAGATGACGCGAGCGTCGACTGGGGGCACGCGGAGCTGCTGGCCTTTGCCTCGCTGCTCGCCGAGCGGACGCCGATCCGCCTGACCGGCCAGGACACGGTGCGCGGCACGTTCAGCCAGCGGCACGCAGGCCTGTGGGATGCCCGGACTGCGGAGCGGCATGTCCCGCTCCAGCACCTGGGCGGGCGGCAGGCCAGCTTCGAGCTTCACAACTCCCCGCTGTCGGAGTACGCGGCGCTCGGTTTCGAGTACGGTTACGCCGTCACAGCGCCTGACGCGCTCGTCCTGTGGGAGGCGCAGTACGGCGACTTCGTGAACGGCGCCGAGATCATCCTCGACCAGTTCCTCGTGTCAGGGCTGGCGAAGTGGCGGCTGACCTCGCGCCTCACCCTCCTGCTGCCGCACGGCTACGAGGGATCGGGACCGGAGCACTCCTCCGCCCGGCTGGAGCGATTCCTGGCGCTCGGCGCGGAGGGCAACATCCGGGTCGTGTACCCGACCACGCCGGCGCAGTACTTCCACCTGCTCCGTCGCCAGGCGCGCCACCCCGATGCCCGTCCGCTGGTCCTCATGACGCCAAAGTCGCTGTTGCGACTGCCGCGTGCGATGTCACGTCCCTCCGACCTCGCCTCCGGGACGTTCCGGAGCGTGCTCGACGACCCGCGGTTCGTCGACGCCGAGGCCGCGGCCAAGGTGCGTCGCATCCTGTTGTGCAGCGGCAAGATCTACTACGACCTCACGGGCGCGCCCGAGTTCGAGGCCGCAACCGACGTGGCGATCATCCGCTCGGAGCGCCTCTACCCCTTCCCGGACGACGAGCTCCAGACGGTCCTGGACCGATATCCGACGATCGAATCGTTCGCCTGGGTCCAGGAGGAGCCGCGCAACATGGGCGCCCGCAAGTTCGTTCTGCCGCGGATCCGGCACCTGGTGCCATACAGGATTCCGCTCGGCGACATCTCGCGCCCGGAGCGGTCGCGACCGGCCGAGGGCTACCCGGCGGCGCACCACGTCGAGCAAGCTCGCATCGTGCGCGAGGCCCTGACCGGGCGCTGATCCGTCCCCCTTTGCTGGGTCGGACCTACGCCGCCGCGGGCTGTGCGGCTCGATGCTCGCGAAGGTGGAACCACAGGTCGATCAGCGTCTTGAGCCCGACCAGCAGCACGAGCGCGGCGAACGGCGTGCCGAAGAACCCCACCAGGAACGCACCCGCCAGAATCGTGATGTGGAGCACGAAGACGCGCCCGTAGACGCTCATCATCTGCTGCTCCGGCGAGACGTGCAGGTACTCGCCGCGGCCGAGGTAGTTCACGAAGAAGCTGATGCCGTGGCTGGCGGCCAGCCCCAACGCGGAAAAGCCGACGCTCTCGAGCGGAAGCGGGCCGAAGTCATTCGGGCCCAGCCCGGACGCCCCGGGCTCGACGCTCGACATTCCCGCGAACAGCGGCAGCAGGAACACGAACACGCCATGCACGGTCCAGAAAATGCCGTAGTGGAGGATGAAGAAGCCGATGATCCCGCCGCGCGCCAGCCCGGCCGCCATCCCGCTCATGCGGAGGGTCACGCGTGACCCGCCCACGCGCATGGAGGAGGGTCCGGCCGCTCGCGCGATCTTGAACACGTTGATGAAGCCGACGATGCCCGACTCGATCCAGTAGAGCACCAGGATCAGCATCAGCGACCAGCCCCAGAAGGCCACGCCGACGAGCGGCACCATGTTGACGGCCACGAGAACGGCAGCGGACAGCCAGCGCATCGGGGCCGATGATACGCGCGCGCTCCCTATACTCAGGCCCCGATGACCGACCACCGAGCATCCCTGCCCCTCCTCGAGCGATACCGCGACCTGCTGGCGCGGGACGGCGAGGCCTTCCCCATCTCGCTAGGCGAGGGCGGCACGCCGCTGATCCACGCCCGGCGGCTCGGCGCCGAGATCGGGCTCGAAGGGCTGCACCTGAAGGTCGAGGGCGCCAACCCGACCGGCTCCTTCAAGGATCGCGGCATGGTGCTCGCCGTGAACCGCGCGGTTGCCGGCGGGGCGAAGGCGGTCGTGTGTGCCTCGACCGGGAACACCTCGGCCTCTGCGGCTGCATACGCCGCCGCGGCCGGCCTGCCGTGCCACGTGATCCTGCCGGCCGGCAAGGTCGCGCGCGGCAAGCTGGCCCAGGCGCTGGCAGCAGGCGCGCGGCTGGTGATGGTCGACGGCAACTTCGATGCGGCCCTGGCCGCCGTCCGGCGGCTTGGCGAGGATGGAGTCGCCGTGGTGGTCAATTCGATCAACCCGGATCGTCTCACGGGGCAGCAGTCCGCCGCATTCGAGGTCGTGGATGCGCTCGGCCAGGCCCCGGATGCCCTGGCGCTGCCAGTCGGCAACGCAGGAAACATCACGGCCTACTGGCGCGGCTTCGGAAGCTACGCGGATGCCGGACGCACGCCCGACGCGAAGCTCCCCCGGATGCTCGGGTTCCAGGCCGAGGGCGCCGCACCGATCGTTCGCGGCGTGCCGGTCGAGTCACCCGAGACGGTCGCCACCGCGATACGGATCGGGAACCCGGCGTCCTGGGCGGGCGCCGTGGCGGCGCGGGACGAGTCAGGCGGCGTAATCGAGATCGTCACCGATGACGAGATCCTCGAGGTCCAGCGCATGGTCGTGCGCCTGGAGGGCGTGTTCTGCGAGCCGGCCTCGGCCGCCGGCGTGGCCGGCGTGCGGCGCATGGTCGCGGAGCGCCGGATCGGTCCGCGCGAGATCGTCGTGTGCGTCCTCACCGGCCACGGCCTCAAGGACCCCGACGCGGTTCAGGGAGAGGAGGGCTCGCTGACGCCGATCCCCGCCGACTTCGACAGCATCCGCCGCGCGATGGGGCTCTAGCCGGCGAGCGCGGGCATCAGGCGACGCAGCAGGCGTCGACGATGGCGGCTGCGAACTCCTCCGGCGATGCGCTCTTGCTGACGTAAGTCGTCGGGGCGGCGACGAGCTGGGCGTGGCCCGTGGTGTCACCCCAACCGGTCATCACGACGCGCATCAACGGCCACGCGCGGGAGAAACCGGCGATCAGCGCGATGCCGGCCTCGATGTCGGGGAGGCGCGGGTCAACGAGGACGACGTCGGGCCGGGCCTGCTCGACGAGCTCGAGCGCTGCGCGAACGTCGCCCGCACCGCCGACGACGGCGACCTCGCCAGTGACGCCCAGCAGGTCGGCAAGGCTCTGCATCACGCGGCGATCCGCATCGACGATGACGACCCTCGGGGCAGAGGGCATGGTGGGACGCGGGCCGAGCGACATGTAAAGGAGCGTAGCTTGGTAAAGGTTCCGCGCCTATGGGCTGCCCGGCCAGCCGGGCATACGTCATTCGGCCGATGCGTCCTCTGAGGCCGGGACCGCCGCCTCGATCAGCGTGCCCTCGCCGGCACGGCTCTCGACCCGCAGCTCGCCGCCCACGAGGTCGACCCGTTGCCGCATGCCGATCAGGCCGAGATGGCCGCGCGGCACGTCGTCCGGGACGAAGCCGATGCCGTCGTCGCTGACGCTCAGACGGACCTGATCTCCCTCCCGGAAGATTCGGAGCGTGACATTCGACGCGTTGGCGTGCTTGACCACGTTGTGCAGCGCCTCCTGGCCGATCCGGTACAGGGCCTCCTCGGCCGGCAGCGCCAGGCGGTCGATCGGCTCGGCGTCGACCACGATCGTCAGGCCGGTACGGCGCTGGACGGCGGTGGCATGCGTTCGGAGCGCCTGGACGAGCCCGTCCGACTCGAGGGACGAGGGACGCAGCTCGAAGATGAGCGTCCGCATCTCGGCCAGGGCGTCCTTCTGCAGCTCCCGCAGCTCCACGAGCTTCTCACCCGCGGCCTCCGGGTTGGTCGCGAGCAGGATCTCGAGGGTGCGAAGCGTGAGGCCCATGCTGAACAGGGCCTGCGTGACCGAGTCGTGGAGCTCGCGCGCGAGGTGGGCACGCTCCTGGCTCGCCGCCAGCTCGGCCGCCTGGCTGCGCAGGTCGTCCTCGAGACGTTCTCGCTCGCTGATATCACGCACCGCGCCGTGGGCCCCGGCGAAGCGCCCGTCGACGATCGTGCCGGTCATCGCCACCTCGGTCTGGCTCACGCGCCCGTCGGCCAGCGCGAAGTCCAGCCGCACGCGCTGCTCGCGGTCGGGGTTCTGCTTCAGGGTCTCCCAAGCGGCGATGGCGGCAGGCAGCGTCTCCTCCCCGGCCAGTGCAGTGAAGGGTTGCCCGATCAGCTCCTCCGGCTTCCACCCGGTGCGCGCCTGGAGCGAGTCGGAGAAGAACGTGAGGCGGCCGTCGGCGTCGACGCTCCATACGATGTCGGGCGAGTTATCAACCAGGTGGCGGTATCGGCGCTCTGACTCCTCGAGCTCGGCGTACAGCCGGGCGTTCGTCAGCGCGATGGCGGCCTGGTCGGCCAGGAGCTTCAGCAGCTCGGCGTCTCCGGCGTTGAACGCGTTCAGCGCCGTGGCCTGCACGGTGATGGTGCCGATCAGCCGGTCGGGTCCCAGCAGCGGCGCGGACATCATCGAACGAATGCCCTGGGCGGCGATGCGCGCGTCGCCCTCGTCGTGCGGGAACCGCTCGTCGCTCAGGTAGTCGCCCGTCCAGCGCACCTGACGCTCGGCGGCGGCCATGCCGGCGATCCCGGAGCCGATCGGGACCACCACGTCGTCGGGCGAGGGCTGAATCGGCGCCGCCGCGATCGGTCGGTCGAGGTGCTTCCCACCCTCCGCTGCCAGGTTGACCTGGGCGCGGTCAGCGCTCAGGAGGCGGGCCGCATCGGCCACGGCGCGTTGGATGACGGTGAGCGGGTCGTGCAGTGAGGCGATCTGGGCGGCGATCTCGGCCAGGCTGCGCTGGGCGTCGGATCGCTCGCGCAGCTCCTCGTACAGTCGCGCGTTCGTGATCGCCACCGCTGCCTGTGCGGCGAAGAGCTGGACCAGCTCGAAGTCGGCGTCGGTGAAGGCCACCTCGCTGCCGCCCATGCGCCCGATGTTCATTGCACCGATGACGTCGTCGCCACTGATGAGCGGGACGATGATGATCGCCTCCTCGTCCGGCGGCGTGCCCGGGATCTGGATCAGCCGCGGATCGTTGAGCGCGTCGTTCTGTAGCACAGGCTCGCGATGCTCGACGGTCCACCAGGTGAGGCCCTGCCCCCTCGGGATCGGGAAACCGAGCACTGCCTCCGCGTTGCGGTCGCGAGCCAGCACCGGCTTCAGGAGGCCCTCGTCCTCGTCCACCCGGTAGACCCCGAGGTTGTCGTACCAGACGACGTTCTTGAGGCCGTCGGCGATCAGCTCCAGGACGCTGGCCGGCTCGAGGGTCGAGAGGAGCTGCTGGTTGATCTCGAGCAGCCGACGTTGCGAGTCGGTCTGGCGGGCGAGGGCGGCCGATTCTTCTCCCAGCTGCTCGTAGAGGCGTGCGTTGGTGACGGCGATCGCCGCCTGGCTGGCGAGCACCTCGAGGAGCTCGGCGTTGGCAGCGTCGAACGCGTCGCGCGCCTGCGAGTGGACGGTCAACGACCCGATGGCCCCGTCCTCGCCGATGAGCGGCGCGCTCATGACCGACCGGATGCCGTGCTGGCGGATATATCGGTCCGGCGCCTCGGCGTGCCTGAAGTCGGCGTCGGCCAGGTAGTCCCCGGTGCGCACGACGCGCCGCTCGAGGACGGCGCGACCGGAGACACCCTCGTTGAGTTCGACTGGGTCCACCGCCTCGTCGCGCTCGATTGGCAGGTCGATGGCCGAGTGGCCGAAGGCCCAGTGCAGCCCACCCGTCTCGGCCACGAGCTCGATCCGGCCACCGTCAGCGTCGAGCAGGCGGACCGCCTCGTCGAGCGTGCGCTGCAGGACGTCTCCCGGATCGCGGATGGCCGTGATGCGCGCCGCGATCTCGCCCAGCGAGCGCTGCGCCTCCACGCGGCGCTCGAGCTCTTCGTACAACCGTGCGTTGCCGAGCACGATCGCCGCCTGGCTGGCGAGCGCGCCAAGGAGCTGCGCGTCATCCTCGTCGAACGCGTCCCCACGGCTCGAGTACGCGCTGATCGCGCCGAGCGGCGCCGAGTCGGCGATGAGCGGCGCGCTCATCTGCGACTGATAGCCATAGCGGCCGATCCACTCGTCGGCGCGGTCCGTGTGCGCGAACGAGGTGTCCGAGAGGTAGTCGCCGGTCCACTCGACAGTTCCGCTCGCCACGGCCCGGCCGGCGATCCCCTGGCCGATGCTGACGGTGGTGTCGTCGATCGGCGGCGCGTCCGGGCCGGCGCCCATTGCCTCGCGGTAGTCGTCCAGCTCGCGCGTGCCGCTGCGCACCTGGTGAATGACCACGTGCTCGGCGCCGAGCAGCCGCTTCGTCTCGGCCACGGCCCGGCTCAGGACCGCGGATGGATCGCGGATCGACGTGATCGAGGCGGCGATCTCACCGAGCGTGCGCTGCGCCTCGACCCGGTGCGCGAGCTTCTCGGCGGTCACCTCCGCCTCGGCGTTCAGGCGCGCGTTGGCAAGCACGATCGACGCCTGGTCGGCGAGCAGGCCGAGAAGCTCGGCGGCGTCGCCGGCGAACGCGGCGGGCGTCTCGGCATAGACGCCGATGGCTCCGATCGAGCCATCCTCGCTGATGAGCGGCGAGGCGATCACGCTCCGGATGCCGAGCCGGCGTGCGACATCGTCCGACGCCTCGTCGTGCCCGAAGGAGTCATCGGCGAGGTAGTCGTCGGTCCATGTCGTGCGTGCCTCCCGGATGGCCCGCCCGGAGACGCCGTGCTCCGCGGGCGTGCGGTCCTCCTTTGTGAACGGCGTGAGATTGCCGCGGACGAGCGAGTGACCATCACCCCATCGCAGGACCCCCTCGGCATCGGGCGCGACCATGCCGATCTGGCCGCCGTGGCCCTTGAGCAGGCGCACCGCCTCCTGGAGCGTCTGCCGCAGCACCTCGCCGGGGTCGCGAAGCGAGGTGAGCTGGGCGGCCATCCCGGCCAACGTGCGCTGCGCGTCGACGCGATGCGCCAGCTCGCCGGTCTGCTCGCGCAGATCGTCCTCGAGCCGCGTAATCTCGGTGATGTCACGGTTCGTGCCGTGCGCGCCGATGAACTTACCGTCCGTGTCCACGATGCCGGTGCCGCTGATCTCGACCGGCATCGTGGTCCCGTCCTTGCGCGGCTCCAGGATCCGCAGGCGGTACACGGCCTCGGGGTGGTCGCGGATCTGCTCCATCGTCCTGGCCACGAGGTCCATCGACTCGGGGGCCGTCGCGATGGAGACGTGCTGGCCGATCAACTCATCGGGCCGGTAGCCCGTCAGGCGCTCGACGCTGTCGCTGATGAAGGTGAAACGCATGTCTGCGTCGATCGACCACATGATGTCGACCGACTCGTCCACGAGGAACCGATACTTCTCACGCGAGCGCTCCAGCTCCTCGGTCAGCCGTGCGTTCGAGATCGCGATGGCGCCCTGGTCAGCAAGGCCCTGCAGCAGGGCCAGCTCGTCCTCGCTGAAGGCGTGCACCGTCTCGAACGAGACCGCCAGGGTGCCGATCACCTCCCCGCCCGGCGCGCGAAGCGGCGCCGCCGCCATCCCGCGCAAACCCAGCCGCTCCGCCACGGCCTGGTCGTCCGGCGTGTGCGGGATGCGTGGGTCGACAAGGTAGTCCTCGGTCGCGATCACCTCCCCGGTGCCGGCGGCGAGCCCGTTGATCCCGCCGTTGATCGGGAACTCTTGCCCCTCCAGCCATTCCTCGGTCCAGGCCGCGTTGCCGCCGACCACGACGGTGGGCCGCAGGTTCTCGCCATCCGGCAGCATGAGGGTCAGGTGCGCGCCATCGGAGCCGATCAGCCTGCGGGCGGCATCGACGACGGACTGGAGAATCTCCCCCGGCTCGCGGATGACGGCGATACGGGCGCTGATCTCCCCGAGCGTGCGCATCGCGTCGACCCGTCGCGCCAGCTCGTCCTGCGAGCGCGCCAGCTGCTCGATGAGTCGCTGGTTGGCGATGGCCCCCGCCGCGTGGTCGGCCAGCGCGCGCAGGAGTCCGATCTCCGCCTCGTCGAAGTCGTCGATCCGCGAGGAGTAGGCGCCGAGCGCACCCAGCACATCCCCGTCGGCGATCAGCGGCGCCGCCGCCATGGAGCGCATGTTCGCGATCATCGCGATCCGATCCGCGACCTCCGAGTGGCTGAACCTCTTGTCACGCCGGTAGTCGCCGGACACGACCACCTCACCGGTGGCGATCGTGTGTCCGAACAGTCCGACGCCAACCGGGAGCGACAGGTCGCGGATCAGCTGGCGCGCCTCGGCGTTCCGGATGCCGGCGTCGACCGCGAACCGCAGCCGGTCCTCGTCGGGATCGACGAGGTAGACCATGGCACCGTCGGCGTTGAGAAGGCGTGCGACCTCGTCGACGGCCCGTGAGAGCAGCGCCTGCACGTCCTGCTGCTCGGCAGTCACGCGTGCCTGGCTCTTCGGCGTCTTCGGCGTGGGGCGGACGGGGGCGCGGGTCATGAGCGCAGGAGAGGATACGCCATGGAGCCCGGGACGCCGCCATCGGCGCATCGGCCGCGGGCGCCTACGTCATTCGGCCGAGCCGGGATCCGACGCTTGTCGCCCGATCGCCTACCGCCTCTGCCGGATTCCTGGACGGCGGCCGGCCGCCGAAACTTCGTGTCAGCCACTACCCGCGATGCCGGTGACGGCGTCCAGCACTCAAGAGATGGAGGTTTCCCGCCCGTGACCACGTTCCTGCGCAGTCGTGCCGGAGGCGCCCTGCTCACCACCGCCATCGTCGCCCTCACGCTGGCGACGGCCTACATCCACCTCACCCTCGGTGGCCTGCTCTTCACCCTGAACGGCCTCGGCTACGTCGGCCTGGCCGGTCTCATCGTCATCGGCGCCGCCGCCCCGATCGCCATCGTCGAGCGCTTCAGCTGGTTCCCGCGCCTCGCGCTCGCCGGCTACACCGCTATGACGATCGCCGGGTACGTGATCGTCGGACCGTACTTCAGCCTTGGCTTCATTGCCAAGGGCATCGAGGTCGCCCTGATCGCCCTCCTGGTGGTCGACGTGATCCGCGTCTACGGCAGCCCCCTCGGCCTCGTCCGCACCGCGCTGGCCTCGGTCGGCCCGATCGTGCCGGAGCGTTTCCGCCCGACGTCCGCCTAGCCACCTGCAATCTCAGCAGCGCCCCGCCCGGTATCGGGCGGGGCGCTTCTTCGTGCCTCGGGCCACGTCCTGCGCTCGAATGAGGCCTCGTGGATCACCGTGAAGGCACGCGTGGCGGCTGGCGCCCGGTCGCTTCCCTGCGCAGGTTCCGCTTCAGCCGTGTTTCTTCGTTCCGCGCTGTGCCAGGTACCAATCACGGTCGGCTAAGGCAGAGCCAACGTGGCAGCGAGGGCCCGGGCCTCCTCACCGCACGCTCAATCGCTCGGTGGATGCCCCCACCGAGACGCAATCGGCCCGCCTAAGCCGACCGTGGTTGGCATATGGCAAGGAGCGCGCTGCCGCTAGACCAGCTTGTGCTCCACCGCGTACAGGGCGGCCTGTGTCCGCGAGGCCAGGGCGAGCTTGCCGAGGATGTTCGAGACGTGAGTGCGAGCGGTGCGCTCGGTGATGCCCAGCTCGTAGGCGATCTCCTTGTTGGACGCGCCCTTCGCCAGCTGGGCGAGGACCTCCTTCTCACGCGCGGTGAGGGGCTCGACCGGCTCGGCGTCCTTGCGCTGGCGCAGGCGCTGGGCCAGCAGCCGTGACACGGCGGGATCCAGGTGCACTTCGCCGTGGTACGCGGCGCGGATGGCCTGGGCCACCTCCTCGGCCTCAGCGTCCTTGAGGAGATAGCCCGATGCGCCCGCCTCGAGCGCCGTGGTGACCTTCTCCTCCTCGATGAAGCTGGTGACGGCGACGATCTCGATCTCGGGATGAGCCTGCTTGATGGCGGCGATCGCCTCGAGGCCGCCCATCTCGGGCATGAGCAGGTCCATCAGGATCACGTCAGGCACCAGGCGGTCTGCGGCCGCGACGCCCTCGCGCCCGTTCTCGGCTTCGCCGACCACGTCGAAGTCCTTCAGCAGCTCCAGGAAGCCGCGCAGACCGCGCCGCACGACCGCGTGGTCATCGACGAGCAGTACGCGGATCGGACCCTCTTCGTCAGTCACGCTATCGATCCCCTGCCTCTCGGTTCCATCGGGTTGTGGCGCCCCGCCGGGGCGCGCGCGCGAAGTATGCACCAGCGCGAACACGCGTTCGGGCTCCGGAACGTCGCGCAGCCGCTGCGTCCCCAGATCGCGGAGCACCGTCCCATCCGGCAGCGATCCGCCGAGCTCGTCGACGGTCGTGCCCGAGAGCAGGGTCTCGCCGCCGTTCGCGAGCGCCTGGATCCGCGCGGCGCGGAACAGCGCGCGGCCGTAGTAGCGATCGCCCCGCACCTCGACGTCGCCGGTGACCAGCGCGATCCGGATGCGCATGCGGCCGATGACGCCCCAGTCGTGGTCGGCGATCGCGGTCTGCAGCCGATCCGCCGCCGCAACCGCTGGCACCGCCTCGGGGAAGCATGCATATGCACCGTCCCCGATTCGCTCGAAGAGACGACCGCCGAGGTCGGACGCGGCCGATGCGACCAGGTCGTGGTACCGCGACAGCGCGGCGCCCGCGTCGGCACCGTGGCGCTCCGTCAGGCGCGTGCTGCCTTCGACGTCGGCGAAGAGGAAGGTCAGGTGCCGGGTCTCGGGATCGGCCTGGTCCACGCCCCAAGCATACCGATCGATCCCGACGAATGACGTAGGGCCCAATTGGCCGAGGATCGCGCCACCGATCGCGACCGCCGGCCGTCGCCCTCGAGCTCGTCGACTCCGATGATGACCGCGAACACCACCACCGCACAGACAGACAGGAGGCAGCACCGATGTTGGATGCTCGCGCAGCAGCGCTGGCAACCAGCGACGTCGCGTTCTTCTCGCTGCCTCCGCTTCGACCCCCGAGGTCGGCACGGAGGCGCGACGGGGACAACGGCATGGCCCGCAACCTGATTCGGGCGATCCGCCGCGAGCTCGAGCGCGCGGCCGAAGCGGACGGAGTCACCGTGATCCCTCGAGTCACGAACTACCCGTACTGAATCGAATTTCGAAAGGAGGCCGGCGGATGCATCCTATCGCCGCTCTCATGCTCTCGACGAGCCTCGAGGAGGAACGACGGCGCGTGCTCCTGCACCGTCGCCGATGGCTGAGCGAGGAACCGATCAGCCGGGGCGAGCATCGCTCGGCGCGCTTCGGCTGGTTCCGATTGCCGCAGATCTCAGGGCTCCTCGACACGAAGGCGTAGGCGCCACACGAGACACCCGGATCCACGAGGTCCGGGCGCTTTCGTGTCCGGCACCAAACGCGCGTGCGGGCTTATCCTCCGCGGGTGACGCGACCGACCCTGACCGGCACCCCCGACGCGGTCCCAACCGTCGATCTGGACGACCTCCTGGACACCGGCGACCTCGACCTGATCAATCGCTGGCTGGACCAGGCGGACGTCGTCGAGATCGCGGAGGAGATGTCGCGCCTGCCGCGCGACCAGCGAGCCGTCCCGTTCCGGCTGCTTGGCAAGGACCGGGCGCTCGAGGTCTTCGAGCTGCTCGACCCATCGGTCCAGCAGGAGCTGCTCGAGGGACTGCGCGAGACGAACGTGCGGCAGCTGTTCGAGGAGATGGATCCCGACGACCGAGCGCGGCTGACGGAGGAGATGCCGGCAAAGGTCGCCCGTCGCCTGCTCGCCGGGCTGTCACCCAACGAACGAAAGCTGACGTCCACGCTGCTGGGCTACCCGGAGGACTCGGCGGGGCGCCTCATGTCGCCCGAGGTGGCCAGCCTGCGCGCCGGGATGACCGCTCGCGAAGCGCTGGATCGGCTGCGACAGATCGGCCGATCGGCCGAGACGATCTACGCACTGCCGGTCACCGACGACCATCGGCGGCTGGTCGGCGCACTGGGCCTCCGGGACCTCGTGCTGGCCGAGCCCGGCACTCCCGTCGGCGAGCTGATGGACACCGAAGTCTTCTCGGCCCGCGTCGACGCCGACCAGGAGGAAGTGGCCCGTCTCATCCGCGAGGCCGACCTCCTTGCGCTGCCGATCGTCGATACCGAGGATCGGCTGGTCGGCATCGTCACATTCGACGATGCGATGGAGGTCCTCGAAGAGGAGGAGACCGAGGACCGTGCCCGCGCCGGCGGCGCCGAGCCGCTTGGTCGCCCGTACATGGCGACCTCCGTGCTGCGGATCGCCCGCTCGAGGGTCGTGTGGCTGCTCTTCCTGATCGTGGCGGCCACCCTGACCGTCAACGTGCTCCAGATCTTCCAGACGACCCTGAACGAGGTCGTGACCCTGGCGCTCTTCATCCCGCTCATCATCGGCACCGGCGGCAACACCGGCGCGCAGGCCGCGACCACCGTCACACGCGCGCTCGCCGTCGGTGAGATCCGGTTCGACGACCTCGGCGAGGTCATCCTCCGCGAGGCGCGGGTCGGCGTCCTCCTCGGCGCCATCCTCGGACTGCTGGCTTTCGTCCCGACATGGTTCTTCGTGGGACGCGACATCGCGCTCGTGGTCAGCCTCACCCTCCTCGCCGTCTGCACGCTGGCGGCGTTCATCGGGTCGCTGCTGCCGCTCGTGGCACGGCGAGTCGGCGTGGACCCTGCGGTCATGAGCGCGCCGTTCATCACCACCCTGGTCGACGCGTCGGGCCTCGTCCTCTATTTCGTGATCGCCCGGGTGGTGCTCGGCCTGTGACGGAGCCGCAGCGATGCCCGTGGGCCGGCTCCGATCCCCTCTACCTCGCCTACCACGACATCGAGTGGGGCGTGCCGGTCCACGATCCGAATCGGCTGTTCGAGCTGCTCTGCCTGGAGGGCGCCCAGGCGGGACTGGCCTGGATCACCATCCTGCGCAAGCGCGAGGGCTATCGGGCCGCATTCGACGGCTTCGACCCCCGGCGCATCGCCGCCTACACCGATGCCGATCGCGACCGGCTGCTGGCGGATGCGGGCATCGTCCGGAACCGGGCCAAGATCGCGGCCTTCATCGGCAACGCGCGGGCATGGCTGGAGCTGGACGATCCGGCGCGCCTGCTCTGGTCGTTCGTGGACGGCACGCCGACTCAGAACCATTGGCGAGCGATGAACGAGGTTCCCGCCACGACGGATGCCTCGGGCGCGATGTCGTCAGCGCTCCGCGGGCTGGGCTTCCGTTTCGTCGGGCCCACGATCTGCTATGCGCTGATGCAGTCGGCCGGGCTCGTCAACGACCACCTGGTCGAATGCTTCCGATACGACGGGCTGAGGGTCCGTTGATGGGCACTCTGGCACGCTGCGTGCATAAAATCGCGCTATAGCCGTGCCGAGCCCGAGATGACCGCTCTCGAGCTGATCAGTCTCGTTAACCAGGTGCTTTTCGTCGGCCTGTTCGTGGCCGTGCTTTGGCATGCTCGGCGACAGCCAACCCGTGCCCGGATCGACACCGCGCTCCTGTTCGGGTCGATCGCCGCCGCCGTCCTCATCAGCCGCGCGTTCGCGTGGCTCGGGCTGAACGACGAACCGTGGGCGGTCGGTGTCATCCTGCTTTCTCTCAACGTGGCGCCGTACGCCATGCTCCGGCTGGTCGACGACTTCAGCGGCACGGCGCGCTGGGTACTCATTGCGGGGGCGACGGCGTTCGCGGTGATCGCCATCCTCGGCCTCGTCAGCTTCGCAACGGCGCCGGTCCCGGTCGAGATCGCCATCATCGTCTGGTTCCTTGCGGTCGGCGGCTACGCGGCAGTTGCCTTCGCCCGCGAGGCCGCCCGAACTCGCGGCATCACGCGACGCCGCATGACGGCGGTGGCGGTAGGGGCGGCCACGTTCATCGCCGCGATCGTGCTGGTGTTCGTTGGTGCGCTGGCACCGACTGATGCCGTGGCGCTCGACGTGCTGGTCCAGCTCGCGGCCCTCGCTGCCGTGCTCTCCTTCTTCCTTGGCTTCGCGCCTCCGTCGTGGATTCGCTACGCGTGGCGCGAGCCGGACCTTCGCGCCTTCCTCGAGCGATCGATCCACCTCACCGGCGTGGCCGACGATCGCAAGGCCCTCGCGGAGCTCCAGCAGGCCGCCGCCGACACCTTCGGCGCCTCCGGAGCGGCGATCGGCATCGCGGATCCCGATCGACCGGTCCTGCGCTACGTCGGACGCGATGGGGAGTGGGCGGAATATCCGAACGACGCCTTCATCGGCGGGCGTACGTTCATCGCCCAACACCGAATCGTAGTCATGGATGCGGCTCGCGCCGATCCCGAGAATGCGGCCGTCTACGAGCGTACCGGCGCGCACACGGTGATCGCAGCGCCCGTGACTGCCGACGATCGGCGCATGGGAGTGCTCACCGTCTACGCCGACCGCGCACCCATCTTCGTCGAGGACGACCTGTGGCTCCTGGAGCTCCTCGCCGACCAGACCGCCGTATTGCTGGAGGCCCGCGCGCTGACCACCCAGGCTGGGGACCTTCGGGGCCGTGAGGAGGCGGCACGGCTCAAGGAGGAGTTCCTCTCGGCCGCCGCGCACGACCTGCGCACGCCGCTGACGGTGGTGCTCGGGCAGGCGGAGCTCATCGAGCGCAGGCTGTTGCGCGACCCCACCGCACCGGTCGATCCGGCCGGCGTCGCGCGCATGGTGCGCGAGGCCCGACACCTGCGCGACCTCGTCAGCGAGCTGCTCGACGCGCAGCGCCTGGAGCAGGGCCTGACGGTGATGGATCTCGCCCCGGCCGACCTCGGCGCAATTGTCGAGGCCGTCCGCGCGCGCCACGTCGAGCATGGCGTGCCGCTGGTGCTCGAGGGGCCTGACGATGCGCTCGTGGCATCAGTGGACCGCCCTCGGATCGAGCAGGTCATCGAGAACCTCCTCGAGAACGCCTACAAGTACGGCGCCGACGACAAGCCGCCCGCCCTGCGAATCTGGCAGGAGGACCGCGAAGCCCGGATCGCCGTAGTCGACCATGGCGCCGGCATCCCGGACAACGAGCGCGAGCGAATCTTCGAGCGCTTCTACCGGGCCCCGGGCGCGAAGAGCATCACCGACACCGGCATGGGCCTGGGCCTCTACATCTGCCGCCGCATCGTGGAGGACCACGGCGGCCGTATCTGGGCCGAGGCGACGCCGACTGGCGGTACGACGTTCGTGATCGCCCTGGCACTCGAGCCCGAGACTCCGCCGGAGATCATCAGGCATGCGCCCGAGGGCCCTTCGTGGCCCGCCGTGGGAAATACGGAGGCGGTGGCCGATGCCTGAACTGCGCGTCCTCGTGGTCGATGACGAGGCGGACATCCGGGCCACTGTCTCGGCGATGCTCGAGATCGAGGGCTACGACGTGGACGAGGCGGCGAACGGCGCCGATGCGCTCCAGGCCGTCGAGCAGCGTCCGCCGGACCTGATCCTGCTCGACATGCGCATGCCCGTCCTGGACGGCTGGGGATTCGCGTCCGAGCTCCGGCGGCGCGGGCATCGCACCCCGATCGTGGTCATGACGGCAGCGCGCGACGCCGCGCGCTGGGCGCGTGAGATCGCCGCGGCGGCGTTCGTCGCCAAGCCCTTCGGGATGGACGACCTCATTGCCGCCGTCGAGGAGGCGCGCCCTCCGGCCGCGTAGTTGAGCGGGACGTCAGGTGGCGGTGGCGCCGCCCGATTCCCAGCCGTGGCCCCCGTAGCCGAGGAAGCGCGTCGGGCGCAGGACGATGGGCTGCGAGTAGACCTCGGTGAATCGCTGGACGGTAAGCCCCGCCCGGCGCAGCAGGTCGCGGTACTTTGCGCCGAAGCCGCTCGGCAGGAGGTCGGCCGCGGGCGTCTTCGGGAGCTCCGCAGTGGCCTCGATCAGCTCGACCTCGAAATCCGGGCCGGGTGTCCCGACCGCCAGCATCACGAATGGCTGGTCTCGCAGGTTGCCCACCTTCCGCGCGTGCGGCTTGCTGAACGCCACGATCTGCTGTCCATCCCAGTGGAACCACACCGGCACCAGGTGCGGGCGGCCGTCGGGCTGGACCGAGCTCAGCCACACCACCGGATCGCGGCGCAGGGCGGCGTCCGCGCGCGGACGGCACTCTGCAGTGCGGTCGCGGGTGTCGCGGACGGGAGTGGCGGTGACGGCTGGTCTGGTCATGGCCCCATCTTCAGCGGCGGGCGGCGCGCGTCCCACCGCGGGACGACGCATGCGGCCCTCAGACGTTGGCCGGGCGGCCGACCGGCCGGATGACGTACCCGCGACCCTATACTCGCCGCGCATGCCGCCGATCGCCAGCGTCGACGTCCCCGCCTCGAGCGCAAACCTCGGAAGCGGATTCGACTGCTTCGCGGCCGCCCTCTCGCTCAAGCTGCGTGCCGAGCTGTGGTCCGGCGACGAGGCCGGGATCGTGCTCAACGCGCGGGGCGAAGGCGCGCCGGGCGACGACGAGCCAGCAGACGACAACCTGCTCATCCGTGCCTTCCGTGAGGGCCTGCGCGCGTCCTCGGCCCCCGGCGCCGCGGCGTGGCGGATCGACGTATCGAGCATGATCCCGTCGGCGCGTGGTCTCGGCAGCAGCGCGGCCGCCATCGTCGCGGGGGTCGTCCTCGGCGCAGCGGTCGGCCGCCGCTCGGTCGACGCCGATGAGCTCCTCGCCCTTGCCGCCGGTCTGGAGGGCCACCCCGACAACGTCGCCGCCGCCCTGTACGGCGGGTTCACGATCGCCCTGGCCGATGACGGAGGCGTCACGCTGCGGCGCTTCCGTGCGCCGGAGGCGTGGATCCCGGTCGCCTTCATCCCGCAGCACGAAAGCCGGACGACAGATATGCGCGCGGCCCTCCCGGCCACTGTGACCCACGCCGCTGCCACTCGGCAGGCGGGTCGCAGCGCCCTCCTGGCAACCGCGATCATGACGTCCGATGCCGGCCTGCTGCGCGCCGCCATGGCTGACGAGCTCCACCAGCCATACCGACTGCCGATGCAGCTCGGCAGCCGCGAGCTCATCGATCTCGCCTACGAACGTGGCGCGGCCGGCGCGTGCCTGTCCGGCGCCGGACCCACGGTGCTCGCCATCTGCGACTCGCCGACGAACGCGCACGGCGTCGAAAAGGCGTGGAACGCGTCGGGGATCGCGGGCATGGCGACTCGTCTGCGCTTCGACACGACAGGCGCCAAGCTCGTCGCCGACTGAGCCGCGGTTCGCGACGCATCCGGCGCGGCGCTACGATTCATCCATCCCATGAGCCTCGTGACCATCTCCGGCGTATCGAAGAGCCACGCCGCGCAGCACCTGTTCAGTGACGTCGGCCTGATGATCAGCGCCGGGCGACGCCTTGCCATGGTCGGGCCCAACGGCGCAGGCAAGACCACGCTCCTCGAGCTCATCACCGGTGACCAGGAGCCCGACGCCGGCACGATCACCCGCGCCCGCGACGTCGTCATCGGCTACCTGCGCCAGGAGGTCGCAGAGAGCCGTGGCCGCGCAGTCCTGGCCGAGGTGCTGGCCGGCGCGGGCGAGGTGAGTGGCATCGAGCGCCGTATGCGCCACATCGAATCCGAGCTCGAAGAGGCGGCCGACGAAGAAGAGGTGCACGAGCTGATGGACGAGTACGGCCGGCTCCAGCATCGGTTCGAGTCCCTCGGCGGCTATGGCCTCGAGGCGGAGGCGCGACGCATCCTGGCCGGGCTCGGTTTCGCCGATGCTGACGTGGAGCGTGACATGGGCGAGTTCAGCGGTGGCTGGATGATGCGGGTCGCGCTCGCCCGGCTGCTCCTCCAGAACCCCGATGTCCTGCTCCTCGACGAGCCGACCAACCATCTCGACCTGGCGTCGGTCGAGTGGCTCACAGGCTTCCTGGCGGTCTACGCCGGAGCGATCGTGCTCGTCAGCCACGACCGCGACTTCATCAACGAGGTCGCCAACCGGGTGGTCGAGCTGCACGACGGGCGCGCCACGGAATACGTCGGCGACTACGCGGACTTCGTCGAGCAGCGCGCCGAGCGCATGATCCAGCTCGAGGCTGCGGCCAGGAACCAGCAGCGCAACATCGCGCACACCCAGGCATTCATCGATCGCTTCCGCTACAAGGCCTCCAAGGCGCGGCAGGTGCAGAGCCGCGTCAAGGCACTGGAGCGGTTGGATCGGGTCGCGTCCCCGTCCGCCCGATCCAAGAGCGTGAAGTTCCGCTTCCCCGCGCCGCCGCGCTCCGGCCGGACCGTCATCACCCTCACGGACATCAAGAAACGGTACGGCGACAACGTCGTCTACGACGGCGACCTGGACCTCCAGTTGGAGCGTGGGCAGAAGGTGGCGCTCATCGGTCCGAACGGTGCCGGCAAGTCGACGCTGCTGAAGATCCTGGCCGGTGTCCTCGACGTCGAGGGCGGAACCCGTGAGCTGGGATCGAACGTGCGCGTTGCCTATTTCGCCCAGCACCAGATCGAGGCGCTCAACCCGGACAACAC
>CAYYDA010000002.1:0-24650 GCA_964470495.1 uncultured Steroidobacteraceae bacterium
ACGAGCTGGCGGTCGTGGTCCAGGCCGAAACCGGCGGCGGGTTCGGCGGCAAGGAGGAGTATCCGAGCGTCATCGCTCTGCATGCGGCGCTGCTGGCGCTGAAATGCCACAAGCCCGTGCGCATGATCTACGACCGCCACGAGGACATCAGCGCCACGACCAAGCGCCATCCGGCCGTCGTCCACTACCGCAGCGGCGTCTCGGGCACGGGCGAGCTGATCGCCCAGGAGATCGAGGTGATCATGGACGGCGGCGCGTACTGCACCCTCACGCCCGTGGTGCTCTCTCGCGGCGTGCTGCATGCCGGCGGGCCGTATCGGTGCGAGAACGTCCGCATCACCGGTCGTGCGATGGCGACCAACACGCCACCCAACGGGGCCTTCCGCGGCTTCGGCGCGCCCCAGACCGAGTTCGCGGCCGAGATGCAGATCAACCGCATCGCCGAGGCGCTCGACGCATCCCCGCTCGACCTGCGCCGCCGATGGGTCTACCGCGAGGGCGACCTCACGCCGACCGGCCAGGTGCTGCGCGAGAGCGTCGGCGGGATCGAGGTGCTCGAGGCGGCGGCGGAGGCATCGGCCTTCGACCGGCACGCGGGCCAGACGCGGTCAATCCGCGAGGGCAGGTCGGACAGCGCCCGCCTTGCATCCGGCATCGGCCTGGCGCTGGCCTGGCATGGCGCCGGCTTCACCGGGTCCGGCGAGGTCAAGCTGGCCTCCGTGGCCAGCCTCGAGCTGACCGATGACGGCCGCATCCGGATCCTGACCGCCTCGACCGAGATGGGCCAGGGCACGAAGACGATCTTTCCCCAGATCGTGGCCGATGCGCTGGGCGTCGAGTACGCCGAGGTCGAGATCGCGCCGCAGGACACGTCCATCGTCCCCGACTCAGGTCCTACGGTGGCGTCGCGCACGGCCATGGTCGTCGGTGGCCTGCTGATCAACGCGGCTGAGAAGCTGCGCGAGCGGGTGGAGTCGCAGACCGGTCGCTCGTTCGCCTCGTCCTACCGCGAGGCCGGCCCGATGCGCGTCGACGAGACGTTCACGCCCTACCCCGGCGTGCCGTTCGACGACAAGAAGTACACCGGTGACGCCTACCCCGCGTTCGGCTGGGCGGCCGCCGTGGCCAAGGTCGACGTCGACCTCGACACTGGCGAGGTTGCCGTCCGCGAGTGCGTCAGCGCCGACGACATCGGCCGCGTCATCCACCCGATCCTGGCCGAAGGTCAGGTCGAGGGCGGGACGCTCCAGGCCATCGGCTACGCCACGATCGAGGAGATGAAGCTGGTCGACGGCCGCTACCTCAACGACCGGCTGGCGACCTACCTCATTCCCACGGCTCTGGATGCGCCGCGGCTGAAGGCCATCCTCGTCGAGAAGCCGTTCTCCGGCGTGCCGCACGGCGCAAAGGGGGTCGGCGAGCTGCCGATGGACGTCGGTGCCCCCGCCGTCGTCGCCGCCATCCACGATGCCACCGGCGTCTGGATCCACGACCTGCCGGCCACGCCGGAGCGGATCCTGGCCGCCATGACCGGCGGGCCGATGCCGCAGGCTCCGGGAATCTCGCTCGCCGAGCCGGAGCCGAGGACCCCGCCGATCGAGGACCTGCCACGCGGCGGCGACAAGATGCCCTTCCGCGCACCTACGGATCCCGGAGAGCCACGTTGAGCTTTGAATTCACCGTCAACGGGGAGCCCGTCGAGGTCGAGGCATCCGGCATGCGCCGCCTGCTCGACGTCCTTCGCGAGGATCTCGCGCTGACCGGCACGAAAGAGGGATGTGGCGAGGGCGAATGCGGGGCGTGCTCCGTCCTGATGGACGGAGCCGTGGTCGACGCCTGCCTCGTGCCGGTGAGCCAGGCGCAGGGCGCATCGGTCCAGACGGTGGAGGGCCTGGCCACGCACGGGAGCCTGCACGTGCTCCAGCAGGCGTTCCTCGAGACCGGCGGCGCGCAATGCGGGATCTGCACGCCGGGCATGCTCATGGCCGCCCAGGCGTTCCTTGCGTCGGGGGCCGACGCAACGGATGAGAACATCCGCGAAGCAATCGCCGGCAACCTGTGCCGGTGCACGGGGTACACCAAGATCATCGATGCCATCGCCCTCGCGGCGGAACGGAGCGCGCACCCATGACGCAACAACCCGAATCGATTCCCGAAGCCCTTGACGAGTACGACGTCACGCTGGCGCTGACGCCCGCCCAGCTCCTGCTGGTGGCAGCGGGCATCTACCTGCTCATCCGATTCCTGCGCGGCCTCCGGGGCTGATCGACCGATGCCGAACGCCGTCGAGCCGCCGTCCGAATCGCCAAGCCGCCTCGAGGCTGCCTACGCCCTCCTGGCCGATGCAGACGGAGCGACGTGGCGGCCGATCGCCGGCGGAACCGACCTGATGGTCCAGGTCACCGGCGAGATCGGCGAGCCGCCGCAGCGCATGCTCGACATCTGGGCGCTCGACGAGCTTCGCGGGCTGAGCGTTGAGACCGATGCGATGGTCATCGGCGCACTCACGACCTACACCGAGGTTCGCGGCTCCCCCATCGTCGCCGAGTTCCTGCCCGCGCTGGTGGAGGCGGCCGCCACCATCGGTGCCGCGCAGATCCAGAACCGCGCCACGATCGGTGGCAATGTCATGAACGCCTCACCCGCCGGCGACACGCTGCCGGTCCTGCTGGCGTGCGGCGCCGAGATGGTCCTGGGATCGGCATCCGGCGAGCGCACCGTCGTCGCCGACGACTTCTGGACCGACTACCGCACTACCGCCCGACGCCCGGACGAGCTCCTGCTGCGCGTCCGCATTCCGCTCGCGCCGGACCGCCAGGTTCGGTTCCGGAAGATCGGCACGCGGCGGGCGCAGGCCATCAGCAAGGTCGTCATGGCGATTGCATGGAGGGCATCGGGAGACGCTCAGCCGTGGACCGATGTTCGCCTCGCGCTCGGCTCCGTGGCCGCCACAACGATCCGCGCCCGCGCCACCGAGGCGGTGCTCGAAGGCGCCCCGCCGACCCGCGAGACCGCCGACGCCGCGGCCGAGGCCCTCACCACCGAGCTCCGGCCGATCGACGACGTCAGATCCACCGCCGACTACCGGCGCGCGGTTGCCGGCCGCGTCCTGCATCGCCTCCTGCGCGACGCCGGAGGCTGGTAGCCGGTTGGATCCTCACGACGTCCGAGTCTTCCCATCGGCCGCCGGCTTTCGCGCCTGGCTGGAAGAGCACCACGATAAGGCGCCGGAGCAGTGGGTCGGCTTCTACAAGAAGGGCGTCACGAAGAAATCGATGACCTACGCCCAGGCGGTCGAAGAGGCCCTGTGCTGCGGGTGGATCGACGGGCTCACGAAGCGGATCGACGACGAGGTGTACACGATTCGGTTCACGCCGCGCCGGAAGACGTCGAACTGGAGCGCCATCAACATCGCCAAGATCTCCGAGCTCACAGCAGCCGGCCGCATGCACCCCGCCGGGCTCAGCGCCTTCGAGGAGCGCGACCGCCGCAAGGACGCGTACGCCGACAAGCTCGGTCGTTAGCTCGCGGCCATGAGCTTGCCCGAGCCAGACCCACGGGTCGCGTCCGACCGGCCGGTCTCGACTCTCGAGCCCTTCTTCGACGATCACCCAGCTGACGGCGGTCCTGGCGGACGATCCGACACCGCTCGGCGCCTTCCAGGTGCTGCTCATCTTCGGCGTGCTGTGGTGGATGTTCGGCGGCTACGTGTGGCTCACGAACGCAGTGGCGCCCGATCAGGCAATTCGCAAGCTCCTCCTGCTCGCGGCGATGGCCGGCTTCCTCATCATCGCGCTCGCGATCCCCACTGCCTTCGAGGGCGGTGGCCTCGTGTTCGGGCTGGGCTACCTGCTCGTGATCCTCATTCACTCCGGGCTGTTCATGAGCGGGCTCAAGAGAACCGGGCTGCGCGGCATCTTCCGCGTCGCTCCGCTCAACATCGCCGCGGCACTCGTGCTGGTGGCGGCCGGATTGGTGGACGGGCCGATCGTCTAAGCCCTGTGGCTCCTGGCGTTCGGCCTCGAGGTGCTGACCTCGCTCCTGGCGGACCCTCGAGGGCTTCCGGATCGCTCCTCGCCATTTCGTCGAGCGTCATGGGCTGCTGCTGATCATCGTCCTTGGGGAGTCGATCGTGGCCATCAGCGTCGGAGCCGCGGACCCGCCGCTCGACGCATCGCTCCTCGTTGCAGGCACGTTGGCGCTGGCCGTCGTGAGCTGCCTGTGGTGGCTCTACTTCAACGAGGACGGCACGGTGTTCGGGCCGATTGACTCGATCGATGCCCTCTTCGGCACCGGTTACGGCATCACCTGGCTCGTGGCGCTCCTCGTCTCGATCGCCCTCGTCGTCAACGGTGCCCGCAATATCGGTCCGGCCAGCGTGGCGATGAAGGATGCCCCGGACTTCGCGGCGGCCGGCGCTCGCCTCCAACGCTTTGCCCAGATCGATCTCGTCGGTTTCGCGATCGTCTTCACCTGCATGATCCTGATGCGGTTCGGCCCCTAGCCGATCCCGAACGCGCGGGCGACGGCCGTCGCGGCTGCGGCCAGCAGGACCACGATCAGGATCGGCGTCCGTAACCAGACCGCGACCGCCGCCACAGCCACCCCGATGAGCCGCGCGTCGAGCACCAGGGCACCGTCCGCCTGGAAGGTGAGAACCGCCACAAGCGCCGCGAGAAGGGCCGCCGGCAGCAGAGCTACGACGTTGAGCACCGCGGGGGGCAGCTGACGCCCGCCCAGGATCACCGGGCCGGCGGCCTTGATCGCGATCGTCGCGCCCGCCACAACGAGCACGGTGAGCCAGGCGGAGCTCATCGGCGCGACAGACCGATCAGAGCGGCCGCAGCCGCCGCGATGATCGGGAGCCCCGGCGGCGTGAACGGCACGAGGCCCAGGGCGATGACGACGCCGAGCAGCGCCGCAGCCTGCGAGCGCCGCTCGCGCAGCTGGGGCCAGACCAGGGCGAGGAAGAGCGCGGCAAGCCCGCCGTCCAGTCCGAGCGCATTCGGGTCGCCGATGGCCGAGCCGCCAACCACCCCGATCGCCGTACCACCCACCCATGCCACCCACATCACCGCTCCGGCGATGATCAGCGTGCGGATGTCGAACCGTCCGCCTCGCCGCGCGGCGACCGCCCACGACTCGTCGACCAACAGCTGCGACGCGAGGAAGCGACCAAGCACGCCGGAGCGCATCGATGGTGCGACCGACACGCCGATGGGCAGGTAGCGCAGGTTGAGCAACACCGCCGCAACGATGGCCGCAACCGCGTTCCCACCGGCCGATAGCACCGAGAGCGCAGCGAATTGCGCGGAGCCGGCGAAGGTCGTGGCCGACATCATGATCGCCGCCAGCCCGCCGAACGCCGGGTCCGAGGCCGCGAGCACGCCGAACGAAACCCCGAAGAGGCCGATTGCGGCCGCCAGCGGCAAGGCCAGGAGGATCGGGTTCCTGACAGGCGCCTCGTCCGCGATCGGCTCCGGCGCTTCGCCGAAGGGAAAGTGCGGCTGTCGATCCTCCGTCGCCATGTGACTCCTTCAGCCCTTGCCGCCAATGATCCCAGAAGCGCAGATTTCGGCTCGCGCTGACCCGATCGGAGCGACAATCAGCCGATGATCGACTTCCCACCCGGCGTCGACATCAGTCGCCGCGACACCGCCCACCTCGACGAGGTGCTCACTCCCCAAGCGCTGGACTTCGTCGCGCAGCTCCATCGGTCCTTCAATCCGGAGCGCGAGCGCCTGCTGGACGACCGTGCCAGGCGCCAGGCGCGGCTCGATGCGGGCGAGATGCCCGACTTCCTGCCCAACCCGATCGAGAGCCGCGATCCGGACTGGCGCGTCGCGCCGGCGCCACGCGACTTCGACGATCGGCGCGTCGAGATCACCGGCCCGGCCGAGCCGAAGATGCTCATCAACGCGCTCAACTCCGGCGCATCGGTCTTCATGGCCGACTTCGAGGACAGCCTCTCCCCCACCTGGGCCAACGTCGTCACCGGCCATTGGGCCGTATCGGAGGCCGTTCGCCGACGCCTGACCTTCCAGACCGATGACAAGGCGTACGCGCTCAACGAATCGATCGCGACGCTCTGCATCCGGCCGCGCGGCTGGCACCTGGTCGAGGGTCACGTGCTCGTCGATGGCAAGCCCATCAGCGCCAGCATCTTCGACTTCGGGCTCTGGTTCTTCCACAACGCCCGAGAGCTGCTCGAGCGGGGATCCGGGCCGTACCTGTACCTCCCGAAGCTGGAAAGCCACCTCGAGGCGGCGCTGTGGAACAAGATCTTCGTCGCTTCGCAGGAGGCGTTGGACATCCCGCGCGGATCCGTGCGCGCCACGGTGCTGATCGAGACGATCCTGGCCGCGTTCGAGATGGACGAGATCCTGTTCGAGCTGCGCGAGCACGCCGCCGGCCTCAACGCCGGCCGCTGGGACTACATCTTCAGCATCATCAAGAAGTTCCGGTCGCGCCCGGACATGGTGCTTCCGGACCGATCGGCGGTCACCATGACCGTTCCCTTCATGCGCGCCTACACCGAGCTCCTGGTGCAGACCTGCCACCGGCGCGGCGCCCACGCCATCGGCGGCATGGCTGCCTTCATCCCCTCGCGCCGCGATCCCGAGGTCAACGAGAAGGCGCTCGCCAAGGTGCGCGAGGACAAGGTACGCGAGTCGTCCGACGGCTTCGACGGCACCTGGGTCGCCCACCCCGATCTGGTCCCGGTTGCGCGCGAGGTGTTCGACGCCGTCCTGGGCTCCAACCCGAACCAGAAGGGCCGCGGGCGCCTCGAGCACAGCGTCACCGCGCGCGACCTGATCGACGTTCGCATCCACGGGGCATCCGTGACCGAGCACGGCGTGCGGACCAACATCTCCATCGGCCTCGCGTATCTCGCGTCATGGCTGGCCGGCAACGGCGCAGCCGCCATCAACAACCTGATGGAGGACGCCGCAACAGCGGAGATCAGCCGCTCGCAGCTGTGGCAGTGGCGGTCCCACGCCGTCCAGCTCGACGACGGTGCATCGATGACGGCCGAGCGCTACGCCACCATCCGCGACCAGGAGCTCGCCAAGCTGCGCTCATCGCTCCCCGACCACCCCTGGACCGATGCCGCCACTCTCCTCGACGAGCTCGTCCTCTCCGACGACTTCGCCGAGTTCCTGACACTGCGCGCGTACGGGATCCTGCCTAGCACGGGATGAGTTCAGAACCGTCCCCGACGAGGGCAGTTCGGCCTTCCAGTGCCGCTTGCGATAGTGTCTAGTTCCTTCCCTACCGGGCGCGGACCGCCGCCCATGAACTGGTGCTCCGACCGCCAATGGCCCTCGCTGCGCCATCAACAGCTGGCCAGTGCTTCATCCATGAGGCTCTCGAAGGCCTGCTGCTCGGCGCGTGCATCGCGAAGGAACTCGTTCGCGAGGTCCAGGTCAGTTATTCCTTCGTCGCCGGCAAAGAAGCGGTCCATTAGTGACACTGCCACGCTGCCGCGCCGGCTCAGTTCAGGATGAACTCTGCTACGCCATACACGGACCCATCGACGAAGTCGATGACAACTTCCGCGCCTCGGCTACCCCGCGCGAGGAACACTCGCCACACCCCGAGGTCCGGATCGAGGTCACGCAGCCACTCGTAGCTATCCCATCCAGGCACGACCTGCGCGACCGGCCCTGCCTCGGCGAAGACCTCCCACTCCTCCGCGTCCGGTACAGCGTCGCCCGCAGCGTCCAGAGCCTCGTCCCTGGAAATCCCATCGGGCGGCGCGGGCGCGGCCTCGGCCGGCTCGGGTGGCTCGAACCGGCCTCCGTCGGCCGGATGGACGGTGATCTCAACGAATCCGGGCTGGTTGACAAAAATGGCGCAGACGAGGCGCCCATGCAGCTCACCCTGGTCGAACTTGTCCCGAGTGATGTAGATATCGGCCGGATCGTTGCTTAGCGGGTCCCCGACGACCTCCTGAAAGGACGCTGCTTGTGCATGTAGGATGGTGCGCCTGCAGACGCTCGCATGCTGCGCCGTACTTGTTGGAGGACTGGGACGGTTGACGCACCAGAAGGCGGATCCGGTCGATAGCGCAGGAGGCCGCCACGTCTCAGGCTCATGACGGGAAGCCGCCCGCAGCCAACGCGAATCCCGACGGGTTCGCGACGCAGCGACCGCAGCGCGATCCAATGCAGACGCTCGCAGGCTGCGAGCGGATCGTTGTCCTCGGCCGGACAGGATCAGGCAAGACAACCCTCGCTCGCCAACTTGCCACGGTCCTTCAGGTACCCCACGTGGAGCTTGACTCCCTGTACTTCGGCCCGCAGTTCAGCACGGCGCCCTTGGCCCTCCTGCGCGAGCGGACGACCGCGGCGATTGCCGGCGATCGATGGGTGACCGACGGCAACAAGCGAGCGGTGCGCGACCTGGTCTGGCCTCGGGCTGACACGATCGTTTGGCTGGACTACTCGCTGGGCGTCAGCATCTGGAGGCTCGGCAAGCGGGCTCGGTCGCGCACGGCCCAGCTCACAGCCGAGGCCGCCAGGACCGGTCGGCGAGCTGGGCTGCCCCGGCAGCTTCTGGCCGCAGCAAAAGGCGTTCTCACGGCGCTCCGATCGCACGCCGGACAGCGTCGCGAGTACACGCAGCTGTTCGGCGAGCCGGCGAACCAGCATCTCGCGGTGGTGCGTCTGCGGTCGCCGCGTGCCGCACGCGAGTGGCTGGCCCGCGTCACCGATCTGTCAACCTCAGCCCCCTAGAGACGCCGCGGCGCCGCCCGCCCCGGGCTTGCCCACCCCTCCCCACCTCGCCGAAGAATCCTCTCGAGGGACTGCCCCCACGATGAGCATACGAAGCCGCAAGTGTCCTCACGCACCATCCGACCGTCGCCAAGCACGAAACCCAGCAGCACCAGATATGAAGTATTGCTAACATCGCGACCAGATGCAGCCCGACCGCTTGCGGGGGCGCCCTGACCGCAGAGAGCCGGTGTGCTTGGTCTGTGGCCACGGCAAGACGCTGCACGATGGTCCGCCAGCTCCCCATCGTCCAGCGGGTTGGTGCAGAGCCTGCGACCAACGGGAGGGCGACCAGAAGCTCTGCGGGTGGTTCGTCGCCGAGTAACCGACGGTGAGCCCGGCGCCGTCCTATCCCCGTTCGATCTTGGGATCCGCAGGCACCAATAGCGGCCACTGGCCGCGGAATGCGCCGGTAGCCATGTCCGTCTCCTCGACTAAGGCGCGCGCGATTCCATCCAGGCCCGAGCGCCACGGCAAGTCCGGTTCGATGATCGTGACCTCAGCCTCGAACTGCGGGTCATACGGTCCGTACCTCGGATCGAGTGGATGGCTTATCTCCGCCCACTGCGCATCGGGGTCCAGATCGAATGTCACGCCCGAGTCCCCGCCCTGAGGAGTGTTGGACCACACCAACTTGGGGAGAACGACGCTTTGTGCCAATAGCAGCACCCGATGCTTGTCTCGGTTCGAGAGCTCACGGAGGACGGCCAGTTCACGGCCGATGATCTGCCCGATCTGGTCCTCGGTCTGGTATGGCTGCATCGCCTCCATGATGTCGCGCATCGGCTTCGGGATCTGCCGGACCCGCCAGTCACTCGCAATGTCATTGGGTCGGGACTCGAACATCGGGAACTGCGTTCGTCGGCTTGGCGGGTCGTGCACCGTCCGAGCAAAGGCCCAGGCCATGTGGTCCAGGGCGAGCCCCATCGGGGTCAATGCCCGGCCGGATCTCCGCCCGGACTTTGTCGAGGGCGACCGGGCACCTTCGACAAGCTCGCTAGAGTCGTCATTGGCGTCCTTTGCATTGACGCGGATACCCGGCTGCGCTGTGGCGGTGGCACCCACATAACCAGAAATAGCGTTGCCCTCACGCATCGGACCGGGACCGATATCCAACCGAACCCCACAACAGCTGCCCAAACCTCACCGCGACGAGGCCCCATTCGTACTAGACCGGTCGAGAACGACCACGTACTTTTGGACTACCTACCTAGACATACGTCCCAGAACTCAGAGGGTTTGGAATGACTCTCCCACGCAGCCGAGCCGCACGCGGGCTCGACGATTCCACACCCCACCGATCGGGACAAAAGGTTCGGGGGACGTCTTAGAAATGACAATGTCACCGGTCTCTCCTCGAACCGTGTGCACCGATTGCGGGGATCTCATCACGGATTCCCACGCCTGGGTTGTCGACTGGTGGCGCCCGCCACCATGGCAGACGCGATTTCGCCACGTGGTCTGCGATTCGAACAAGAAGGCCATCGGGCTGAGCATTCGAAGGCGACCACCCGGCAGCCGGCCCCCCGGGGAGCTGTAGCCCGCCGCCCGTCCATGGGACTCCCACTCGACGAGCGCTGCTGACATCGACCGCTTGCACCTCACCCGCGTTGCGGGTCGATGATCATGTGCATCCGGCCCTTCCCGATCGAGTGCTCGTGACGGCGGCAGATGCCCATCGGCGGGCCGATGACCCTGAACTGCGGATCCCGGAAGCCGAACGAGACCGTGCGCAGCGCGCGCTCGGAGCAGCCCTCCACATTGCAATGCCTGCGCACCATGTGCTCGCGGTACTCGGCAATCCTGATCGGCGCCCCGCATGAGCAGTCGATCCGCGTCTGGAAGATGTCGCGGTCCACGTAGCTCACCCAGCGGATGATAGAACACCCGTTCTAGTCATTCGCCGAAACGTCTCGCGCGCTACCATCGAGCCGTGGTTACCGTCGGCTCCATCGTCATCCGCGTCGATGATCTTCAGAAGCAGACCGTGTTCTGGTCGGCCGCCCTCGACTACGTTCCCCGCGAGGAGGACAGCGACGACTTCGTGCTGATGCGGCCCAGAGAGGGCATCGGCCCGAACGTCTCGCTCGACCGGGTGCGCTCGGCGCTCCAGCTCCCCCCGCGCATCCACCTCGACCTGTACAGCGATGACCAGGCTGGAGAGATCAGCCGACTGATCGCGCTCGGCGCCACCGAGGTGCACTGGGACAAGAAGCCCCCGGACGCGGACTACGTGATCCTCGCCGACCCCGAGGGCAACCGCTTCTGCGTGGTCGATACGACCCGCTAGCTGCTCCGGCGGGCGGTCAGCAGCAGGTACTCCCACTCGAAAGCGGTCGACCCGTTGTCGAGACCGAAGCGGCGCGCGAGCTCGGCGAGATCGCGGTCCAGCGCGGCAACCCGCTCGGCATCGTCACCGATGAAGCGGTACACGGCGATGGTCGGGCCGTAGGTGCGCTTGAAGAAGTCGCGGAACTCCTCGGGCGTCCCAAAGTTGTCGACCGTCAGGTTCTGCACGTGGGCATCGACATCGGGTTCTCCTGTGGTGTCACGCCTGTTGCCTCAGCTCGACACCCTAGGAAGGTGAGCCCGATTGCGCATCGGCCGATGGACGTAGGTCAGCCAACGGCTCCGCCACCTCGCGCGCCGTCGCGGCGACACCGTCCGGACCTGCGGCGGCCGGGACGCCCAGGATGACGTGGGTTGCGCCCGCTGCCACGAAGCGCCGAGCGATCTCCAGTGCCGTCCGCCGGGTCTCCGCGGATGTCCCGCAGTCGAGCTGCGCGGCGAAGGTGAAGTCGACAGGATCTCGTCCGGCAGCCTCGAGCGCGCGCCGGATCTCATCGCGCTTCTGCGCGAAATACGCGACGTCGCCCGGGCGATTCCCAGGCATCGGCCAGCCCTCCGCGTATTCGACGGCGAGCCGAATGCCTCGCGGACGCTGGCCCCCGAGCCAGATGGCCGGACCTTCTGGGCGGATCGGCGGCGGCTGGTTCGTCGCGCCCCTGAGCGGGAAGTGCGGGTCGTCCAGCGTGACGCCGCGCCCGTTCGTGGCGTCGGGCCCCAAGAGGGCTGAGACAACCCGAACCGTGGACTCCAGACGGTCGAACCGCTCGCGCATCGGTGGCAGCGGGATCCCGAACGCGTCGTGCTCGCCCTCGTGCCACCCGGCGCCCATGCCCAGGACGAACCGGCCGCCCGTCACGTTGTCCAAGACCGTCGCGGACTTCGCCATCACGGCGGGATGGCGGAAGGTGGCGGAAGCGACGGCGATGCCGAGCCACCGTCCCGGAACGCGATGCGCAAGCGCCGCGAGCGTCGTGAACGGTTCGAACGCGACGCCTCCCCGCTCCAGGCCGGCATCCGACAGATGATCGCTCATCCACCCGGCCTCGAAGACGGCAAACTCCCCCGCACGCGCCCACATGGCATCGAGCGTCGGCCAGTCCAGGCCGGCGGATCCGGTTGCCGAGACGCGAAAGCCAATCGGCCCGGGGCGGCTGCGCTGCTCACTCACCCGCGCAGGATCCCACGACGGGCGGTCAGCCGCCGATCATCGCCACGTCCATCTGGCCAAGCAGCTCGGGTCGGCGATCGAGATCTCCAGATTCCGTCTGGTGATCATCTCTGACGACCAGATGACCGCCGAGACCGCGCCATGAGCGTGCAAGCGATTGGATGCACGGCGAGAGTAGAATCGCGGGGTGAGCAGCGCCGAAGGCCACTCTGTGCTCGTGGTGGACGACGACGAGGACGTCGGAGAGGTCATCGCGGCCATCCTCGGCGACGAGGGCTACACAGTCCACACGCTCACCGATGTGTCGGATGAGTCGTTCCGCACCGCGATCGGCCAGCTCGAGCCCGACCTGATCCTGCTGGATGGGGCGGGGCGCAGCGAGTACGGGGAAGGATGGCTCGAGGCGGCGCGGGTCCACCTCCGGCCGCGCCCCATTCCTGTGATCATGCTGACCGGCCACTCAAAAGACGCCAGAGAGGCTGAGGTGGCTGGGACGGAGCGGGCCCAGACGGCCGCGTTCGCGGCCGTCCTATTGAAGCCGTTCGGCCTGGACACGCTCCTCGATGTCGTCGCCAAGACGGTGAGCCACCAGCCGTTCAACCACTCGGAGTCAGGCGAGCGACACCGCACGGAGTCCCTCACGGGAAGGCTGCAGGCAATCGGGGCGACCGATGTCCGCCCATCGACGCGCCGGGAGTGGGCGACCTTCCTCCTGCCGCCGGATGAGCGGGTCTATCAGCTGTACTGGTGGCAAGACAAGGCTCAATACCTGCTGGGCGCTTACTCGGAGAACGGGGTGTTCGAGCGACTCGGCACGTTCTGGGAGGTCGACGACGCGCTCGCCGCATGCGACGCGCGCAAGCGCACGACGGACATTCACTAGGCACTGCCCGGCTGCAATGGTCCCGGCGACACCGACTGACGCCTGGACCGATGAGTCCCGGGCCAGTAGACGGTCATAGTTGTCGACAGGCACGAAGCGGAGATGACCGATGACCGACCGCGCACCCGTCGAAACGAAGAACCTGGACCGATACGGCTACGCCGAGCTGCCATGGGACCGCGCGCGAGACAGGCTCGCGGTTGGCGCGGCGGGACCGGGCACGACCCATTTCCTCGGCACGACCCGACCGGACGGACGGCCGCACGCGGCAGGAGTCGGCGCAATCTGGCTCGACGGCGACCTCTACTTCACGAGCAGCCCGGGAGCGCAGAAGGCACGCAACCTGGCCGCGAACCCGGCCTGCACGATCGCGGTGCAGGTCGAGGGCATGGACCTCGTCTTCGAGGGCGACGCGGCCCGCGTCACGGACAAGCCGACCCTCGAGCGGGCGGCCGACATCTATCGTGAAGGCGGCTGGCCGTGCGAGGTGGCGGACGACGCCTTCACCGCTCCGTACAGCGCGCCGAGCGCCTGGCACCTCTATCGGCTCACGTTCCACACCGTCTTCGGCGTGGCCGGCGCTGAGCCATACGGCGCGACACGCTGGCGCTTCGAGCGGTGACATCCTGACGTCCGCGGTATCGTTGCGGCATTCGGCTTCCAGGGGTCAGCAGCGAGCCTGATTGCGGTCCGCTGCGCGATCCCCAGCCGAAGAGCCCTCCGGCGCTGCTGCTACCGCTGGCGCACGCGGCGGACGACGAAACGATGACCGAGGACCACCACGCCCCCTGAGGACCGATGAGTTCTCCGCCTGCCGGCGGTCCTATCGGCACCACGCAGAGGAGATCAGATGTTCACCGACAGGCCGGGCTTTTCGGGTTTCTCGACCGACGACATCCCGAAGGCGAAGGAGTTCTACGGGCAGACGCTCGGGATCGACGTCAGCGAGGAGAACGGGATGCTCACGCTTAAGTTCCCCGGCGGCCACACGGTGCTCATCTATCCCAAGGACGATCACCAGCCGGCGACGTTCACCGTGCTGAACATCCAGGTCGACGACATCGACGAGGCCGTCGACAAGCTCACGGCGGCCGGCGTGACCATGGAGCACTACGGCGAGGGCGCCGGACAGGACGAGCGCGGCATCGCACGCGAGTACGGTCCGCCCATCGCGTGGTTCAGGGACCCCGCCGGTAACATCCTGTCGGTGCTCAAGACCGACTAGGGCGCCGACTCGGGTCGAATCCTCTCAGATTGTCACCGGGAGACAGCTCGATCGGATCCTGCGGTCCTGCATCGATCCGCGCGAGCGTGGTTCACCGCCGTAGGGGTGCAGATTTGCTCCCCGTGCAAGGAGGAGACGATCCGGAGGCCGGAATCCACCATTGCTGTCTCCGGGTGCAAGAACGATAGGAAGACGCCCGCAACCGGACCGATCAGGCGGAGGTTGCCACCGACGCGCCGGCGCCGATTCCGAGCGCATCGAGGCGCTCCAGCCACGGCTTCACCGCGTGCCGACCTGGCGCTCGTATCGGTCGAATCCCGCGCGCAGCTGAGACCGCAGGATCCTCGCGCCGAAGCGCGTCATGATCAGGTGCGCGATGCGACCCCGCAGCGTCGGCCTGAACTCGCGGAAGCGCTCGCAGGTCACATTGCAGCCCTCCGGCGTTTCGGTCAGGCGGTACTCGATGGTTCCGACCGGCACGGCCACGTTCGAGTCGATCTGGGTCAGCCGCACTACGCCGGGCTCGCTCCAGTCGTACCGCTCGCGGCTCCAGGTGAACGGCACGCCCTCGGTGACATCGGCCCAGGTAGGTCCTGTCGCGTGGACCCTGTACACCTTCGGGTGGCTCGTTTCGGTCCACACGCCCGCTCGTCGCTCCCCGAAGTCGGTCAGCGCAGCGACCGCCATCGCCGATGACAACGAGACTGTCAGTTCGTATCGGGTTCGCTCAACCAGGGCCACTCGGCATCACCCGCACAGGATCACAACGTACACCCTGACCGGTGGCGCCTTTCCCTTGGCCCGCGACTGCGGCACCATCTCGCCGTGATGCAGTTCGACCTGGCTCGCCGGGCATCCGGGGCGACCGTGATGATGCTGGCCCTGGGCGCCTGCGTGCAATCCGAGCCCACGGCGGCCCCGCCATCGGCTTCGGCATCGGCCGCTGCCAGCCCGACCCCGACGACCTCGTCTCCGGCGTCCGCTGTGCCGACTCCCTCACCCACCGCCGACGACGGCTTGACGAGCGCCGACCTGCGCGAGGCTGTCGCAGTCACCGACATCCGCGGCCACCTCGAGGCATTCCAGCGCATCGCCGATGCGCACGGCGGCAACCGTGCAACCGGTACCACCGGCTTCGGCGCATCGGTCGACTATGTGGCCGAACAGCTCGCCGCCGCCGGCTACGAGGTCGTGCGGCAGGCCTTCAGCGTCGCCGGCGCGGCCAGCACCAACCTGCTGGTCGAGCGCACCGGCGGTTCCGACGAAGTGGTCATGCTCGGCGCCCACCTGGATTCGGTCATCGCCGGTCCGGGGATCAACGACAACGGTTCCGGCGTTGCCACCCTCCTGGTCCTCGCCGAGCGCCTTGCGGAGACAGCGGCGCCGCATCGGACCGTCCGGCTCGCCTTCTGGGGCGCCGAGGAGGGCGGCCCGTTCGGCTCCCAGTTCTACGTCGACAGCCTGGAGCCAGCGCAGCGCGCGCGGATCGTCGCCTACCTCAACCTCGACATGCTCGGATCGCCGAACTTCATCCGTTTCGTCTACGCCGAGGCCGCGGCGCCCCCCGGCTCCGCCGAGCTGACGAGCCTCCTCACCGCCTGGTTCGAGGGGCAGGGCCTGGCGTGGGCGCCGATCGACCTCACCGGCCACGCGGACCACGGCGCGTTCTCCGCGGCGGGCGTCCCCGTCGGCGGGCTCTTCAGCGGTGGGCGGGAGCCCATGACCGATGCCCAGGCCGCGGCCTTCGGCGGCACCGCCGGCGCGCCCGCCGATCCCTGCAGCGACGTCGCCTGCGACACTATCGACAACCTCAGCGACGTCGCCCTCGACCAGATGTCGGACGCGGTCGCACACGCCGTCGCGACGCTCGCGGCCCGCTGAGGTTCAAGCCTTGCGGAGGCCCCACGCGGGCTTGCTGAGCGTCACGTCGAGGTCCCCGATGTACGCGCGGTAGATCGGCTCGAGGTCGGCATCGGTCGAGGCCTGCAGGTGGCGCAGGAGGCCTCTGCCGGTCGTGAATCCGTGCTGGTTCCCGCTCACCCACTCGCGCATGGCGGCGAAGAAGGCGTCGTCCCCCATTGCCGCGCGCAGGCCGTTGAGAAACTCGGTGCCCTTGTAGAAGACGGTCTCGAAATAGCCGTCGCAGCTCGTCCAGTCGCCGCCGCTGATCGGTCCCGCCTCCCAGGCAAAGACCTCGCTGTTCACCGGCCGCGTCGAGCACTGGTTCTCGCCGATGCCCATCAGGTAGCGCGCGCTGAAGTCGGCGAAGCCCTCGTCCAGCCAGGGCTCGCGCTGCTGGTCGTTGCCGAGCTGGGCGTAGAACCACTGGTGCGCGACCTCGTGGTAGACGACGTACGGATCGGTCACCTTGCCGCGCGTGAGGTGGATGGCCCGCGGGTATTCCATGCTGAACCCGCCACCGGCGCCGACCTCAGCCAGCACCAGGTCGGGCCACGGGTAGGCGCCGAACGCCTCGGATAGGCCGATGAGCGCGGTGCTTGCCAAATCGGCCGTCACGCCGCCGTCGACCGTCTGGGTGTAGATCCGCAGCGAGGTGTCGCCGGCCGTGCGCGTGGTGAGCACGAAGGCCGGGTTGACGACGAAGCTGAAGTCGCGGACCTGCTCCACCTCGCAGACCCAGCTGGTCCCGGTGGACTCGGGCGCGCTCACCAGCCCGGGACAGGCAACGGCGTCCCGGCCCAGCGGGGCCGTGGTCGTGAGCTCGAGGCGGATGACGTCGGCGGTGAACGAGATCTGCGGGTCGCCCAGGCCGTAGACATCGTGCTCGGTCGAGATGATCGGGAACCACTGGCCGAAGCTGAGGACACCCGCCTCGCGGCTGAGCCGGGCGCTGAACGCGTCCGGGCTGGTCCCGACGTTGAGCGCGAAGGAAAGGCCGATGTCGACGCTGTCGCCGCCGGCCAGGTCGTCCAGCGGCACCCGGAGGTTGATCGAGGTGGTCCACTCGCCGACGACGGGCTGGCCGTCGACGGTGACCGTATCGGCCATCTCGAGGTAGCCAAGGGCGCGAGGGACGACGGAGAGGTTGACGTGGTCGATCGAGCGCGTTGCCTCGTTCGTGAGCGCGATCTGCTGCACCGCGTCGAGGCGGCCGGCGGCGATGTCGAGGGTGGCGGCGATGTCGTAGCGCTGCGAGAGGCTCGTGGTGGTGCCGGCAACGACCTGGGCGGGCGCGGCGGGGAGGAGCGCGGCGCCGAGCGCCAGGACGGCGGCAAGCACGAGGGACCGGCGCTCAGGCATGCGACCATGTTGCCGAAGCAACGATCGCCTGTCATCCTCCGTCCGAAAGCCCATGAACTCCCACTCCCCGCGTCGCGTGGATCGGCGCTGGCCCCTCGCCGCGATGGCGCTGGTCATCCTCTTCGTCTCCGGCTTCACTGTCGTGCGTGCCGACGTGCTCGGCATGGGCGAACGATTCGACCGCTGGACGTCGCGGATCGAGGCTTTCCTCGATCCCCCGCCGGACCGATCCACCGTCCCGACCGTCGTCGTCACGCCGGAGCCGAGCCCCACGGCCACGCCGGTGCCGACGTTGGCGCCATCGGCCTCGCCGACACCATCCCCTACCCCCCTGGTCCGTGCGCCGGTCGATGTGAAGCTGGTCGAGGACCACGAGGCTGTCTTCGCAACGCAGAACACGAACGAGGACTGTGCGCCTGCGGGCACCCAGATGGTGCTCGCCATCCTGGGCCTCGCCGACACCTCGCCGGACTTCCAGGAGGAGCTCAAGGGTCGCATCGACGACTGGGAGTCGTTCGACGACAGCCATGACGGCGGCTGGGGGCCCGCGGCGGTGGGGCTCGCCCTGGAGGCGTACGGCGCGCCCGGTTACGAGGTCCACATCTACGACTCCCACATCGACGCCCTGCGCGGCGCCGCCATCGCCCTCTCCGAGACGAACAGCCCGGTCGTGTACTTCCCGTGGTGGGGCGCACACACCTGGGTCATGACGGGCTATCAGGCCGACGCCGATCCGCTCCTGTTCCCCGATGCCAGCGTGAGCGGCCTTTACATCCTCGACCCGTGGTATCCCCGCTTCTCGACGATCTGGGGCCAGTCCGACGGGCCCGGCACCTTCGAGACTCTCGCCGAGATGGAGCGCAACTGGCCGGCCGGACCCGGGCCGGCGGGTCGCGAGGACGTCGGGCCGGGCTGGACGCGCCCGGAGGGCTTATACGCCGATCGCGACGGCAAGTACGTCATCCTCGTCCCGACCATTCCGCACGACGGATAGCGTCCGCCTCCGGCGGCGGGAACGAACCGAGCCGTGCCGCGAGGATGAGCGCCAGGAGCACGACCTTCGACGCCTGACCGATCGCGAACCCGAGCGGCAGCGCAAGGATCTCGAGTCCGGGCAGCAGCAGGATCGTCGCGCCGACCGTGATACCGAGGCCCGCGATCGAGGCCAGTGCCTGGAACACGGTCTGCCGGGTCGCGAAGATCGCCCGGCTGAGCAGGTGTGCGATGCTCTCGAAAGGAACGGACAGCGCGAATGCACTCAGCACCGCCGCGGTGCGTGCCACGTCGTCGGGCCCGAACTCCCCACCGCCCAGCAGGATCCCGATGCCTATCTCGCCGAACACGACCATCACCAGCGCGGCAATGACCGTCAGGCCCACGATGCTCACCAGGTTGGTGCCGAACAACCGCAGGTAGCCGCGCCGGTCGCCAGTCGCGTAGGCCGTCGAGAGTGCGGGGAATACGGCGATCGCGAACGCCACGCCGACCAGGCTCACCGGCAGGCTCTGGAAGTTGCGGGCGTAGTTGAAGACACTCAGGCTTCCCGCAGCCAGGCCCGACGCCACGTTCGTGAAGAACAGGAAGGCGACCGGCTCGACGGGCTGGCTGGCCAGCTTCGGGATCGTGAGCCGGATGAACTCACGGACGGACGAGCGTGACGCACCCCATCCCAGCCGGATCTGGAACGAGCTGTCGCGGAGGCCGATGAATCGACTGCCGAGGTGGACGGCCGCCCCGAGGACGGCGCCAACGGCGGGCCCGAAGATGCCGAGGGTGCCGCTGAGCGTGACGGTGCCCACCACGATTCCCGCGTTGTAAAGCAGCGGCGCCAGCCCGTACCAGAGAAAGCGCTGTTCGGCGAGGAGCACCTGGCCGAGGGTCAGGGATGCGGCAAAGAGCACCTGGGTGACGAGCATGACGCGGAAGAGGTCGACGTACAGCTCCCGCTGCTCACCGGCGAATCCCGGGGCGATCCAGCCGGTGAAGGCATCGGCGAAGACGAACAGCACGATCGATCCGACGCCCATCACCCCGACGCCGAGCGTCAGGATCGACCGGCCGAACCGATTGGCGACCTCCGGATCGGCATGGCTCGCCCGAAGGTTGACGAAGATCGGGATGAACGCAGCCGCAAGGCCGGCCTCGACGAGGACGTCGAACAGGAGCTCGGGCAGGACGAACGCAGCGTTGTAGGCGTCGAGCTCGGCGCCGGCCCCGAACGTCTGCGCGAAGATCCTGTCTCGGACGAGCCCCATCAGGTAGCTGCCGAAGATGAGGGCGGAGAGGAGCGCCGCGCCCGCCGGCACGAAGCGACTGATCCACGACCAGGCTCGACGGATCACCGTGTCGAGGTCAGCTCGAGGATCATCCGCCCGACCGCCGTCATCCGGACGAGTGTACGGAGTGAGGCAACCGGCGCCGGTGGTCTACGCGCAACGCAATATCGGCTATATCTGAACATTTCCGTGACGTGCGGCGGAATCCGTGGTACGCTGCTTCGCAGCAACGCCCACCTAGGGCATAACCACGCGGCACCACGAACGCTCCTCTCACGGTCTTAACGGCGAGATGGCTCGCTGAGGCCGCGCAGTAAGGAGTGTTTCCATTTGTTGACCTACCAGGACAAGACGCTGACGTGCGTGGACTGCGGCATGGAGTTCTCGTTCACCGCGAGCGACCAGCAGTTCTACGCGGATCGTCAGTTCAGCGAGCCGCGACGGTGTCCGGCCTGCCGCGCAGCCAAGAAGGCCGCACGCGGCGAGAGCACCGGCGGCTACAGCAGCGGTGGCGGTGGCTACGGCGGCGGTGGTGGCGGTGGCTATAGCGACCGTCCTCGCGAGATGTTCAGCGCCACGTGCGATAGCTGTGGCAAGGAAGCTCGCGTCCCGTTCCGACCGACCGGCTCGAAGCCCGTCTACTGCAGCGACTGCTTCCGCCGCTAGGCACAGCGGTCCGAGCAACAGAAAGGCCCGGTGGCTCCCACCGGGCCTTTCGCGTGCCACCGTCAGGAGCTCGGTGACTCCTCGGCGTCCCGCCACGGCTTCGCCCACGGGTAACGACGGCTTGCCACGTCGAGTGCGGTGAGCATCTCGCCGCGCGCCGCCGCCAGCGTCTGTGCCATGCGCTCCGCCTCTGACGGATCGGTGTCGCTGCGCTGGGATTCCGCCTGCAACCCTTCGCTCACACGTCGATAGGCCTGGATCGCGTCATTCGCCGCGCGGGTGATCTGGCTCGTCGCCTGCCGCAGGAGTCGAACCTGCTCATCGGGGCGCAGCTCCGCCAGCAGCTGGCGGTCGAGCGCGGCGCTCACCTCCTCGATGCGAGTCGTGGCACGACGGATGACGCGGAGGTCGCCTGAGCTGCGACGGGAGAGGCGCGTGGTTGCTCTGGTCAGGTGCTCAGGTTACACCCAAGGGTCACTCCTCGACCCGGTACACCAGTCCCACCCCGCCCGGATCGGTCAGCGTCAGCAGGTTTTCCGTCACGGTCGGGACGAATCCATCGCCGATGACGGTGACCACGTGGTCGTCCTGGCCGGCCAGGTCGGCGGGACACTCGGTCTCACCCATCCTCAGCGTCGTCGCAAAGATCTGCTCCCCCTGCTCGACCCACTGACCGGTGAACGATCGGCACCCGGTCGACCCGGTCAGCGTGCCGTCGGAGCGAAGCTCGAATGTCGCCGGCTCCCCCATCGTCGACGAGGCGACGTCGCCGACGAAGACCGTGTCGAGCACCCATTTCGTGTCGGTGACCTGCGACGTCGGCGGAGGCGCCAGGGCGGTAAACCGGAGCTCGACGCCAGGTCCGCTCAGGACGAGCTCTTCTCCATCACCGCCGATGGAGTCGACCGCGGACAGTGCGGCCGTATAGGCCCCCTCGGCCGCCATGACCGGCTCCTCGCAGCCCATCATCGTCATCCCGAGGTCGCCGATCTCGAGCCGGCCGCCGGTCACTGTCAGCCGGCCGCCGTAGGTGTTGCACGCCGATGTCCCGCCGATCTCGGAGCCCTCGATCGTCAGCGTGATCGGGTGGTCATCGACGATCGGAATCTCAACGCCATCGACGCTGCCCGACCTCAGCTGCCACGAGCCCTGCGGGTCGATCGGGTCGCCGCTCGACCTCGGCGTCGGCGCGCCTCCCTGGGATCCACACGCCGTGAGGAGGGCAATCGCGACGAAAGTGAGGCCGAACGGGGGACGGTGCATGCCGCCCGGACGCGTCCCGGCGCGAATCGGTTGCGTCCGATCCGGCGTGCCGGGAACCAAGACGAGCGTCTCATCCGCCATCTTCCCGCTCCCACTCCTCCCGCGTCAGCGCGTACTCGACGTCCCCATGCTCATCGCCCGGAATCGGATCCGGCCACGGCTGGTGGAAGGTCCGCACGAGCTTCAATCCGGCCTTCTCCATGACCCGACGCGAGGCGACGTTCACAACCATCGTCTCGGCGAAGACGCGTCGCGCGCCGAGCTCGGCGAACCCCTTCTCGATGAGCGCGCGCGAGCCCTCGGTCGCGTAGCCCCTTCCCCACGCCTGCTTCCGGAGCCGATAGCCGAGCTCCGGCTCGCCGGGCGAGCCTCCTTCCCGAGGCGGCCGAAAGTGGAACCAGCCGAGGAATTCGCCTGTTGCCTTTTCAATGACCGCCCAGAAGCCATAGCCGTCGGACCGCTCGTGGTAGCCGAGGAAGGCGGGAAGCACCTCGTCCTCGATCTCCTCGCGCGGCGTGATACGGCCGCCGGTGATGAAGTGCATGACCTCCGGATCGCCGTCCAGCTCGACGAGGAGGTCGGCGTCGCTCGGCGTGAACTCGCGCAGGATGAGCCGATCGGTCTCGAGGTAGACCTCCATCAGCCCAGGCTCCGCTCCAGAAAGCGTCCATCCGCCTCGCCGATGCGACGGCCGCGAACGATCACCTCCCGCACGGCGCCGGCGACCTCGAGGCCCTCGTACGGCGTGAAGTCGCTGGTGTGGTGGAGGTCGGCCTGGTGCAGTGTTCGTCGTGCCTCCGGATCCCAGAGCACGATGTCGGCATCGAGCCCCACCTCGATCGCGCCCTTCGACGGCAGGCCGAAGAGACGGGACGGGGTCGTGGCGAGCACCTCCACCATCCGCTCGACGCCGATGCGGCCCTTTGCCACGCCCTCGGCGTAGACGACGCTCAGCAGCGTCTCGACGCCGGGCGCGCCGTTGCTGATCTCGGGGAACGGCGGCGCCGGAACGCGCTTCTCGGCATCGAGCCGATCGGGGACGTGGTCGCTGGCGACGACGTCCAGGATGCCGTCACGAAGGCCTGCCCACAGGGCGTTGACATCGGCTCGCGTCCGCAACGGCGGCGAGATGACGCGCTTGATCACCTCGGCCTCGTCGGGATCGGCATATAGCTCATCGGTGAAGGTGAGGTAGTGGGGACAGGTCTCTGCGTAGACCGGCTCGCCGCGCGCCTTCGCCTCGGCCACCGCATCGAGCGCCTCGTCGCAGCTGAGATGCACGATGTACAGCGGCGCCTCCGCCCGCCGCGCCATCTCGATCACCTTGCGGGTGGCGGAGCCCTCCGCGCGCGTCGGGCGCGTGAGCGCGTGGTGGCGGCAGCCGGTTTCCCCGCGCGCCAGCGCATCCGCGACGAGCGGGTCGATGATGCCGGGCTCCTCGCAGTGCAGCTGGAGCATCCCGCCGTGGCGCGCGGCGGTGCGCATCACTCGCTCCAGGGCCTCGTCGGGCAGTGCGAAGTCGTAGACCATGAATGCCTTGAAGGTCGGCACGCCAGCGTGGATCAGCGCCGGCAGCTCACCGACTGGATCGTCCTGCCGTCCGGTGACGACAGCGCAGAGCCCGAAGTCGACGGCCGACTCCCCCACCGTGCGCTCCCTGAACTCCTCGAGGCCCCGCAGCAGGCTTGCCGCGCCCGCATCGCTGATGCCCGTGCCGGGGTTGTTGAAGGTGAGGATCGTGGTCGTGCCACCCTGCGCCGCAGCCAGCGTGTCCTGGCGGAACCGATCCGGATGCTCGGCAGCCGGCAGCCGCATGTGGGTGTGGACGTCGATCACGCCCGGCAGCACGAGCAGCCCGGTCGCGTCGACGACCGTCGCGCCTGCTAGCTCGAGATCGGGACCGATGCGCTCGATGCGGCCCTCACGGATGGCGACATCGGCGACCTGGATGCCATCCGCCGTCACGACCGAGCCGTTCCTGAGCAGAGTGCCGCTCATGGCGAGCTGCGGCTAGTGTCCGCTGCCTCCACCATCCCCGCCGCCCCCTCCACCGCCGCCGTCATGGCCACCGTCATGGCTGCCACGGTCATGCCCATCGTCGGATCGGCCGTATCCGGCGGTACCCGCGACAGCGGACTCCGATCCCGACCGCGGTCGACCGCGCCCGCGGCTCACCGCTAGGACCACGGCCGCGACAACGGCCCCGATGATGATGATCGGGATCACCCAATCCATCGGTCAATCCTCCTCGCTGATCTCGATCTCCACTGCGCCTTCCCAGAGCACGCGACGCCCCATCTCGGCGAGGCGCTCCTGGCCGGACGTCAGGGTAGCGAAGTGGTTGCCGGCCAGCTGGCCGACGCGCGAGTTGAAGCTGCAGGCGCCGTAGGGAAACAGGATCTCGCACTCGCTGATGTCGCCGGTGTAGATCAGGATGTCGCCCGGCGCGGGGTGCGACGTGTGGTTCTCGTACCCGACGTCGGGGCGCTCCTCGCCGAACGGAATCCACGTCGATTCCCCGCTCCACTTGCAATGGATCAGCTTCGAACGGATCGGGAGCCACGGGCGCAGCGCCGCGCGGGTCCGGGGAGCGGCATCCTCCCATCGGGCTGCGAACTGGAAGTCCCCCACCCGGATCTGCAGATCGGCCATGGGTGCAGGATACGCCGGCGCCGGTCCGGTCGGGCCGCGTCGTGCCGTCAGAGCTCGTTTGTGCAGTCGTGCGATGGTGCAGTCGTGCGATGGTGCAGTCGTGCAGTCGTGCTGCGCATCGGGCCTCTGA
>CAYYDA010000003.1:0-7145 GCA_964470495.1 uncultured Steroidobacteraceae bacterium
TGGCCGCCGATCGGCTGAACGCATGGCACGCCGGCCTCGACGAGCGCCTCGCCGAGGTACGCGGTCGACCGAATCCGATACCGCAGGTAATCGTGGTCGACCACCTCGCGCAGGCCCGCGGCCATTGCCTCGAGATCCCGGCCGGCCAGGCCGCCGTAGGTCGGAAAGCCCTCGGTCAGGATGAGCATATTGCGGCATTGCTCAGCCCATTCATCCGAGTTCAGGGCCAGCCAGCCGCCGATATTGGCAAGGGCATCCTTCTTGCCCGACATCGTCATCCCGTCGGCCAGCGACGCCATCTCGCGCACGATGTCGGGGACCGATGCATCGGCGTAGCCGTCCTCGCGCTGCTTGATGAACCACGCGTTCTCCGCGAAACGACACGCGTCGAGGAAGAGCGGCAGATCGTAGCGGTCGCACACCGCGCGCACCGCGCGAAGGTTGGCGAGGCTCACGGGCTGCCCGCCGCCGGAGTTGTTGGTGACCGTCACGAACACGACCGGGACGTTTTCGGGGCCGCGTTCGCGGATCAGCGCGTCGAGCGCATCGGTGTCCATATTGCCCTTGAACGGATGGATGGTCGCCGGCTCGCGGCCCTCGAGAATGACGCAGTCGACCGCCTCGGCACCGGTGAACTCGACGTTGGCGCGCGTCGTGTCGAAGTGCGTGTTGGATGGGATCACTTTGCCCGGACCGCCGATCACGCTGAACAGGATCTTCTCGGCAGCCCGGCCCTGGTGGGTCGGGATGACATGCGCGAACGGCCACAGCTCGGTGACGGCGTCCAGGAAGCGGAACCACGACGGCGAACCGGCATACGACTCGTCGCCACGCTGGATGCCGGCCCATTGCTCAGCGCTCATGGCGCCGGTTCCAGAGTCGGTCAGGAGGTCGATCAGGACGTCGTCGGAGTGAAGGTTGAAGAGGTTGAAGCCCGCGTCACGGAGCTTCGCCTCGCGTTCCTCGACCGTCGTCAGGCGGATCGGCTCGACGCTCTTGATGCGAAACGGCTCGATGATCGTGCGGAAACGCTCCATGGTCGGCGATGGTACCGGGTTGGCGTCATGAACAGTCCGCAGGCATCATTCGGCGGAGGTCGCGCCGCGGGGACGCCTAACTGAGCAGCGCGATCCCGACGATCCAGCCGACGTAGGCGACCAGAAGCAGCCCTCCGACCACCAGGTTCAGGTTCACGTTGGCGCCCATCACCGACATGAGCGCGTACGGGCTGTCGTAATTGACCTTGAGACCGGCGTGGACACGGAAGGCGAGCGGCACGGCCGCCAGGGCGATCAGCGTGGGCCACGGCAGGATTCCGCCAGCCACGCCGGCGGCGATGATCGCGAAGGCCGCCAGCGCCGCGACGAGGTAGCCGGTCCGGACGACGTCCGGCGAGAAGCGCACGGGCAGCGTCCGCTTCTCCGCCTCGCCGTCGGATCGCCGGTCGGGGATCTCGTTCACGAACAGGATGAGCGCGATCAGGATGCCCGGCACGAGCGAGAGCACCAGCGGCTCCCAGTCCAGGCGCCCGGTCTGCACGACGTAGGCGCCGAGCAGCATGATCGGGCCGAAGCCGATGGCCACGGCGATCTCGCCCAGCCCGCGATACACGAGCTTGAGGGGCGGGGCGGTGTAGGCGACTCCGACCGCGATCCCGGCGATGCCGATCCAGAGCAGGGCCACCGAGCCCGTGACGGCGACCAGCACCAGGCCGATGGCGGCCGCCACCGCGAACAGGGCCAGCGCCAGCCACACGAGGCCGCGGATGGTGACGAGGTCGTACACCGCGACGCGCGAGCCGCCCGAGAACTGGGTGGGCGTGGTGTTCGCGTCATCGGCTCCGGAGAGCGTGTCGAAGATGTCGTTCGTGACGTTGATGGCAAGGTGAGCGAACGAGCCGCCGATGAGGGTGAGCAGTGCCGTCCACCAGGTGAACGCGCCGTGGCTGGCCGCAACGGCGATGCCGAGCAGCACCGGGACAGCGGTGGCCGTCAGGAACGGCAGCCGCGTCGTGCGCAGGGCAAGCCAGAACGGCGACAGTCGGGGCCTGATGGTGCGCCCCTTCTCGACCGAGAGCGCCGCCAGGTAGCGGCGCGACTGCGGGACGGACCGCTCCGAGTACTCGAAGAACGGCGTCTCCGACTCGTCCCAGCCCCACACGCGGGTCGGCGTGAACGTCTCCCTGCCGTCGAAGCGGCCCCAGAGCTGGAGGTAGCGGCGCTGGTCGTAGCCGCCGGGAATGGGATGGATATGGCTGCCGATGATCCCGACCTCTCGGTCGGTCGGGATGGTCATGCCGGCCGGCGCGGCCAGGCGGATGGTGCCGGCGGCCGCATCAGTCTCGAAGGTGGTGGCAACGCTGACGGGATACCCGTCCTCGTCCACCCAGCTGACGACGAGGTGCGGGTACGTCGAGAGGCGCTCGAGGTCCACCACCGTGGGTGCGTGGGCGGGTATCGACCCAGAGCGCATGGGTGCCTGGACTGCCATCACGCGGCCTCCACGCGCGGGGCACGCGTCTCGACGGGGGCGCGATCGGTCCGCCCATCGGCCCAGTACAGCGAACGCTCAGGCGTCACCTCGATCACCGCGCGCTCGAAGAACAGCGGGAGAGCAACGCGGACCTTGAGGAAGTCGTCGATGGAGGGCTCCTTCTGACGCCACAGGCGCAGGATCAGCTTCTCCCAATCCGAGTGCGGATCCTCCTCGATCAGCCGCGCGATTCCCTGGATCGTGGCGCGGTCGGGATTTCCCTTCGTCGCCACCGGGTCGCTGATGGCGAGCGAGACGCGCGGATCACGCTTGATGTGCTCGAGCTTCTTGCTGAACAGGGTCGAGGAGTGGAGGTAGATCTTCCCCTCGTGGTAGAGCGGAATCAGCGGGTGCGTGACCGGTCGCCCGTTGTGGCCGACGACGGTCAGCTCGCCCACGAGCGCCACGTCCAGGAGGCGCTCCACCGGGTCGGGTAGCCATCGCATCGGGATCTCCGTCGCTTGTGCAAAACGTGTTACCGCAGTCTAGCACATTAGGTTGGGAGACCTGTTTGCACCCTTGGCAACTTCGACGCCTCATGCCGGCTCTACACTGCGCGCGCCATGACCGATGCCGCAGAGCACTCGCTCGTCATCCTGGCCCGGCATCCCGACGGCTCCGTCGAGGAGCTGCCCGCCGAGCGGATCGACGAGATCGACCAGCTGACCGATCGCCCCGGCACGCTGGTGTGGGTGAGCGCGGTCGCGCCCGATGAAGCGGAGATCGAGGCCCTCGGCCGCGAGTTTCGGCTCCATCCGCTGGCCCTGGAGGACCTGCGCAAGCGGCATCAGCGCCCGAAGATCGACACCTACGAGCAGCAGCACATGATCGTCGCGCACGAGGCGGTGGCCGATGCCCCCGATGGCCTGTCCGAGATCCACATCTTCGTAGGCGCGGGATGGCTCCTGAGCGTGACCTGGACCCCGACGCCCATGTGCGACGCCGTGCGCCAGGGGTTCACCGGCGGTCGCAACGGCGGGATCGACACCACCGGTGAGCTCCTCTACACGCTGCTGGACGCGGCCGTCGACAGCTATTTCCCGGTGCTCGACGGCATCTCGGAGCGGCTCGACGCCCTCGAGGATCGGGTGCTGGAGGGCGAGGCGGATCGCGAAGGGCTGGCCGAGATCCTCCACCTCAAGCGCCGTCTGCTGGAGCTGCGACGCGTCCTGGCACCGATGCGCGACGTTGCGAACGCACTGCTGCGCCGCGACCTCGAGATCGTGGACGCCTCGTCGGTCCCCTACTACCAGGACCTGTACGACCACCTGGTGCGCGTCCTCGACCAGGTCGACATCTACCGCGATCTCCTTGCGGCAGTGCTCGACGCGCGCCTCACCGTCGCCAGCAACAGCCTCAACGCGATCATGAAGCGGCTCACCGCCTTCACGGTGGTGCTGATGGTGCCCACGCTCATCGCCGGCATCTACGGCATGAACTTCGACTACATGCCCGAGCTCACGTGGCCGCTCGGATATCCGCTCGCGCTGGTCACGATGGGGGCCGCCGTCGTGATCTCCGTCACGTTCTTCCGCCGCAGGGGCTGGTTCTAGGCGCGGCACGCCGCCTGCATCGCTCGTGAGGCATGACCATCCAGCAGCCACCCGACGACGAGATGCCACCGACAACCCCGATCGACACGCCGGACGAGACGCCGATCGACACCCCCGACGAGCCGGAGCAGCGCGCGCCCGGCCAGGATCAGCCGCCGATGGGCGCTCCGCGCGACGAGCCCGATCCCGACATGGCCTGACGCCGCGGACCATCAGATGAGAGATTCCTCACCCGATATTCACCTGCGGCTCATCTAGCGCCGCTATCTTTCGTCCGGTCGTTGATCGCCGGTCCCAGCTCCGGGTTTCCCCCTTTCCCGGAGCTGTGGGTCGGCGATCATGTCTTTCCCGGATGGCCCTAGTCGTCGTCTCCCTCGAGCCGCACGACCATGACCGACGGGTCGTGGTCGCTGGCCTGGTTCGCGAACTCGGCGTTCACGTGCACCACGTCGTACGCCGGACGCTCCTTCAGGAGCGAGTTGCTGACCAGGATCTGATCGAGCACCTGGCTGTTGCCGTCGAACACGTATGAGTAGCGCTCCTCCGGCCGGAGCCGATCGAAGAGCGAGGTCAAGATCGGCTTCTTGCCGGTCCGGGCCGTCTGTCCGCTGCCGTCCGCATCGGGCATGAAGACTCCCGGGTTGAGCGCCACGCGCTCTCCGGCCAGGATGTCGACCGTCTCCGAGAAGTCGAAGTCGTTGATGTCGCCGAGCACGATCACGTGCGCGTTCTTGTCGACCGCGAGGATCTCGTCCACGAAGTCGTTGATGGCCTGGGCCTGCGCGTGACGCCAGCCGTCCTCGGTCCCATCGGTCGCCAGCGACTGGAACTCGGTCAGCCGGAAGGGCGGCTGGAAGCGGCCGAACAGCGGCCGATCGTCGCCCTTCGAGCTCAGGTGATTGGCCACGATGAAGACCGTCTCGCCACGGAAGCAGAACTCCCCGGCGAGTGACTTGCGGGTGGCGTTGAACGCGTTTGCTCCACCCAGGTTCGCGTGGGTGATGCGTCCCGGGCTGATCGTGAGCTGGGCGCGACCGTCGCAGCTTCTGCCGCGATCGTCGTCGCCACCGCGCCGGGCTCTGACGACGTTCGTGTCGGTCGTGGCGTTGCCGCCCGGACGGTCGACGAAGGCGAGATCGCGGCTCGGCTGGAACAGGAAGCCGACCCGGATGTTGCCGCCCGGTGCTCCGCCGTCGGCATTGTTCTGCGGATCGATCTGGCGGTACTCGTAGCGAGGGCCGCCGGCCACGACGATGGCGTCGATCAGGAGCTGCCAGCTGAGGTTGGCAGCCACGGTGCCGTCATTGCTCGGGCCGGTGTTGTCCTGGACCTCCTGTACAGCGATGACGTCCGGCGACTTCAGGTTCGCAACGATCTGGGTCGCCAGACGGGAGACCTTCTCGGGCGTGTCCAACGGCGACAGATTCTCCACGTTGAAGGTCGCCACGCTCAGCTCGCGACGGCTGTCGTCGCGGGTCACTTCCGGCTGGAGGAGATTGTCGACGCGGCCGGGATCGGCGGTCACGTACAGCTTGAAGTTGTTGAAGCCGTAGTCGAGCACGCCCACCGGATCGGTCGCGAACTCGTCGCCCACGTTGACCGAGGGCGTGGGAGTCAGCACGTCGTCGAGGATCAGCCGCTCGGGATTGAAGTCCCCGGGCCGATAGTCACCGGCGGGGCCGAGCTGGCGCACGAGGATCCCGCCGCGCGGCGTGCGCAGCCCGACATTCGTGAGCTGGCTGACGACCGCGATCTCGCCGAAGTTGTTCCTCGGCCCGACCGCGACCGCATCGGCCACCGACAGGCGCATGCCCTCGAGGCTCTCCCAGAAGTCGATACCGTCCCGGGTCGGGTCGAAGATCGCGCCGGCCGCCTCGACGGTCGAGGTCGAGTCGTTGTCGATCACAACTCCGGGCGGCACGCGGTCGACGCCGATCACCGTCGTCGGCACCGCGTGGCCAGTGCTCACGACGGTGACGACCGGAGAGACGATCTCGGTGGTCGTCAGGTTCGTGCTGCCCGAGCCGCCCGAGCGGAACTCATCGACCGTGCCGTTGACGCGGACGAGCGTGCCCGGCACCACGGTCTGTGTCCCAGGGCTGAAGACGAAGATGCCGTTAGAGGTCGCATCCGAGCCAGGCCCGGCGTCGGGCGTCGGATCGGTCATCCAGAACCCGCCGCTGCCACCATTGCGTGTCGCGGTGACGACACCTTCAACGCCGAAGACCTGCTGGTTGTCAAAGGTCGAGAGGTGCGACGCCTGCTGGATCTCCCAGATCTGGGTCGGCGGGCCCTCGACGGTAAGGGCGATCGACGCCGATCCCGTCCGTGTCTGAGCGTCGGTGATGGTGGCGGGGATGGTCTTGTTGCCAGGCGTCGTGGCCGCGCCGACGGTGGCCGTCCAGGTGAACACGTTGTCTGCCGCGGTGGTGTCGCCGCCGGTCAGGCCATCGTCGTAGAACGTCTGGGTCGCGGGACCGCCGATGGGGGTGAGGTCCGCCGAGACGGCGAGGCCAGTGCTCGTCGGGTTCGTGCCCGGGGTCGCCGCGACGGTCAGCGTTGTGCTTCCACCGGCCGCGAGGGTTGCCGGGTTGGCCGCGCCCACGCCGCTCGGGTTGGTCGGCGTTCCGACGGTCACGGTATGACTTCCGAGTCCGTCGAACGTATCGACCGCGAAGCCGTCCCACTCAACCGCCGGATCGAAGCCGTCAGTGCCGTCCCCGTTTCCAGCCTCGATGGTGCCCTTGCGACGCAATGTGTTATCGGCGGTGCTCGTCAGCCCACTGCCCCACTCGGTGCCTGGATCGAAGCCGATCTGGCCGAACACGTCGATCAGGGAGGCTGCCTTCCGTAGAGCGATCGCGTCATCCCCGTTCCAGTTCGCGACGGTGCCGCTCGTCGCGTCCGCGACGGCAAGGATCCCCGCGTTCGCAGTTGGGTGCGCGAGGACGAAGACGTCCCCGTCGGCCAAGATGCCGCTCGTTGTGACAGTCTGCGAGACGATCGGTGAGCCGTTCGAGTAGAGGGCGATGCTGTAGGACGCGAGATCCACCGGCGCCC
>CAYYDA010000003.1:7245-23859 GCA_964470495.1 uncultured Steroidobacteraceae bacterium
GGTGAGCCGTTCGAGTAGAGGGCGATGCTGTAGGACGCGAGATCCACCGGCGCCCCGGTGCCGTTGTAGATCTCGATCGCCTTGTTGAAGCTGGACCCCTCGACGTACTCGCTTATGAAGAGATCGGTCGAAACGGCTCGCGTCGGTGCGGGAGCCACGAGAGGAACCAGGGCGCTGAGCGCCATGGCAAGGGCGACTAGCAGCGCAAAGCTGCGACGCAGCGGCATCGGAAGGGCAGACGTCACGGTGGGAAGACCTCCAGCTGAAGCGGTCCCGGTCGGCTTGGACGGCGGTCCGCGAAGGATGGAATGGTGCACCGAGCATAGGGCCGGAGGAGCCGCAGACAATGACCCGATGCGTCAAAAACCCATGAACATTCTGTTGCGGTCACACTGGCCCGGAGCGTGCAACATGCAACCCGATCCACCTGGAGACCGTCTGGCACACCGATGAAATTCTCAACCGTTAGCCGCCTGACCATGCCCATCCTCGTCATGGCCGTCGTGTCCGCGTGCGCCGCCTCGGGGATCGACCCCGAGGGCTCGGGCGAGCTCGACCCGGGTGCCCAGACCAGCGCCCCTGCGGCAACGCGTCCTCCGTTCACGACGATCCCACCGCTCGGCTCTGAACCGGCGGTCGACGTGCCCGCGGACGTAGACGAAGCGACCTGGGCGGCGGTCCTCGAGGCCCTCGAGTCCAAGCTCGGCGCCGTCGACTCGTCCGCCGTGGATCTCGTGAGCGTTGAGCCGATGACCTGGAGCGATGGGTCGCTCGGCTGCCCCAAGGCGGGCCAGGCGTACACCCAGGCGCTCGTCGATGGGTTCCAGGTCGTGGTCGAGATGAACGGGGAGGAGTACGACTTCCGCGTGCCGCTCGACGGCGAGCCCCGCCTCTGCGAACCAAGGGCCCCCGGCGGCGGCGGATAGCGCAACGTCGGGATGTCGAACGAATGCCCCGCCGGCGGACCGGCGGGGCATTCGCGTTGCTTGACGTGGCTGGGCTCGCGCTAGGTGCGCGCGGCGTCAGTCGTCGTCATCGCCGCCGCGCCGGCCGGCGCGGATGAGGTCCGCCTCGGCCCTGCCGGCGGCATCGTCGATGCCAACCACCATGACGCCGAGTGGGCGCTGCGTGGCGAACGCAGTCCGGTTGATCGCGATCGGAACCTTGGTGGAGCCGCGCGGCGCGACCTCCACGTACTGGCCGTCCTCGATCGCCTGGTTCCACGGATCGTACGAGGCGGTCCCATCGACGACGTCGACACCGGCACCTTCGGCGGAGAAGCTCACCACGTCGTAAGTGAACGGGCCGCTCGTTGCCGTCAGCCCCAGTGAGCTGGCTCGGACCGGCAGCAGCACCGTGCTGCTGTCGGTCGGCGACTGCACGCCCACGCCGGCCCCGGACAAGGCGCGAGTCGCGATGCGGTAGACGAAGACCTCCAGCAGCCCGCTGTAGCTCCCGGTTCGAATCGCCCCTGAATCGGCTGCGAAGACCACATAGTCGGGCGTCCCATCGCGATTCGTGTCGATGTTGACATCCCATTCGTTGACCGCCGCATTCGAGAAGCGGTCGTGGTTGTTGATCGCGAACACGAGTAGCTCGGTCGTTGGAGCCGCGCTTGGGAACGGGAAGGACTGGACGCCTACGGCGCGGACGTCGTAGCCCGAGCCACCGAGCTCGTTCTCGTCCATGTCGTTGCGGTCCTCAAGACCCCAGGTGTAGAAGTCCGCCGTTCCGGGGATCACGCCACGCCTGTTCGTGACGGTCGCCTCGGCGGCCGTCGACCTGCCATTGATCCTCGCTGACGCCTCGATGTCCGAGAGCGAGCGCGGGGCGAGCAGATACGGAACCCGCAGCACCGTGCCGCCGGACGTCAGTGTGACGTTGCCGGATGCCTCCCAGAACGAGAACTGGTCGGGCCCCTCAAGCGATCCCGGCACTCCGGCCGCAGCGACTCGCAGGGTGACCTTCACCTTCCGCTCGCCGCCTGCGGGCACGTTCACCGAAGCCGCATTGAACGCGACGCTCGCTCCAATGGACTGCGGTGACGGCTCGGATCCGAGCACCAGCGTCACCGGCGCGGTGCCGTGATTCCGGACCGTGATCTCCTTCGTACCGCGGTAGTCCCTGCTGAGCTCGGCGTACCCGAAGCTGAGCGTGGACGTCTGGAACCGAACGCGATCGCCCTGCCCGTTGCGGAACTTGATCCGGTCTCCGAGCGCGACGACCTGGGTGCCGACCGAGCCGGCGGTGTCGACCAGGCCGGTCCCGCCCCGCGAGAGCTTGTAGCCGGCCACGCCGGACGGATCCGCGTGGTTCTGGATGGCCGCGCCGATGTCATCGACCGACCAGTCAGGATGCGCCTGCTGGACGAGGGCGGCCACGCCCGCGACGTGCGGTGAGGCCATCGACGTGCCCGAGATCCGGGTGCCTCGATTGCCGGTGCCGACGTCCGTCGACAGGATTGCCACGCCCGGGGCGGCGACGTTCGGCTTGAGACCGCTGTCGCCGTTGCGAGGCCCGCCCGAGCTGAACCCCGCGAAGCCCCTGAACCCAGGGTTCGCAATCGTCGACGGAGTGAGCGTGAGTGAACCGCCATCGGCCGCGACAACCGTGTCGCCATCCTGCGTCTCCGCCGGACCGAGGAGCCCGCGAACCCCAAGGAACGGGATGGTCACGAGGTACTCGTGGCCCGGGATATCAGGATTGCCGGTGATCTCGCCCTCGAATGGCGGGAAGCCGGGGCTGTTGTCGACCATGATCACGGCGGCGGCACCGGCCTGCTGGGCGTGAACCGCTCGTGCTGTCCGAGCGCAGCTGCCACGGACGGTGACGACGATCTTGCCAGCGACGTTCTGCGCCGCGTACTCGCCGGGCGTACTGCCGGCGAGGGGCGCACCACCCGGCCCGATTCCGTTGCAGCCGAGGCTTACGGTGCCGTCCGGGTTGCGCAGGACGTGGATGGGCAGCGAGCCCGATGGCAGGTCGGCGCCGTTTGCGTTGATCGCCGTGACCGACGCCCCGGTGCTCAGCGCGAGCACCGCGGCCGGGAAGGTTGCCGAGCTGTCGACCGCTGCGGTCGAGATCGACCCATCGCCCGTTCCTGGGGAGCCCGTGATGTAGGGGTTTCCGCCGCTGTTGCCCGATGACGTCACGACGATGACGCCCGTGGCGGCGGCGTTGCTGGCCGCAGCGGCGGAAGGATCATCGCTGCGACCGAACGGTGAGCCGAGCGACATGTTGATGACGTCGAGATCGTTCTCGACGGCCCAGTCGATGGCGTCGACGACGACATCGGACGACCCGCTGCAGCCGAAGACGCGCAGCCCATACAGGTCGACCTCGGGCGCGACGCCCGGCCCGATGATGAACTCGTTCGAATGTGTCGTGCTGTCGTACGGCTCGTCGGCGTCGTCGCCGTAGCGCGTCCCATCTGCATTGACGCCGAAGCCGCCGGTCGTGCCACCCACGTGCGAGCCGTGGCCGTTGCAGTCGAGCGGGTTCGGATCGGGAATCGGGATCAGCGCAGGGCTGCCCTCATCGGCGCTGGCATCGTAGGCGTCGCCGACGAAGTCCCAGCCGCCCTTGACCTTTGGCGCGCCGGGCCCGAACAGCGCCGGATCTGCCGCGGCGGTGTCAACCGCGTCGGCCGCGTCATATGCGGCCTCGGTTCCGGGCCCGCCGAAGTTGGCATGTGTGAAGTCGAGGCCGGTGTCGATGATGCCGACCTTGATCCCCTCACCGGTGAAGCCGGTGCTCTGCCAGACGGCGGGGACGCCAAGGAACGGCACGCTGACGTCGTTCTCAATGGTGTGCACCTGGAGCCCGCGGACACCGACCACGCCCGGCAGCTCGGCAAGGCCGGCGACTTCGGAGCGCGAGATCTCGACGCGGATGCCGTTGTAGGCGTTCTGGAGCTGGCTGATGACGGTACCGCCCTCCGCGGCGATGTCATCGGCGATCGCATCCTGCGCGGCTTCGAGTTCTGCCTCGACGGCACTCTCCTCGGCCTGGCTCAGCTCGCGGCCAGCCTCGGCCTCGACCACGGCGACCGGCTCGCCGACCATCTCGACCATTACGGTGACCGACGTGGTGTCGTCGGCCGCCCGGGGCAGGACGACAGGATCGATGACCCCTTCGGTGAATGGGCCAGGGGGGAATCTGTCTACGCCGGTGGGTCCCTCGGCAAGTGCGGCGCTGGGTAAGGCTAGGGCCAGCAAGCTGACCAGGACCAATAGTCGTCGTACCACGAAGTGGCAAACCTCCGCTCGGGCGTACGGGAGCTGACGACCGCTCGGTGCGGCCGGTTCGATGGGGCGTTCGATCCGGCTCAGGTCGATAGGCGGCTCCTCCAACGGGCAGGATGTGCCCGCGGAACGGACGGGGTGCGAGGCGGCGATGCTAAGCCTGCGACGTCGCCATCGTCAAATTGGAATGTACCGGGGGTGTCGGATCCGGCGACGGGCCCTCCAATGCCAGATCGCCAAGCTCACAACTGGTCCAGTGCCGGGCGATGGTAGAGCAACGTCCAACCGCGAGGTCGTGAATTCCGCCATCGCATCAGGGCTGAATGGTCCGCGCCATGAGCCGCGAGAGCACGAGTGCGGACAACTCGTTGACGTCCAGCACCGGCACCAGCTCCGTGAACACGGCACCCGCGAGACGCGGACCGATTCCGGCAAGCAGATCGGACGCCTCGACGTAGCTCAGGCCGCCGGGCGCCTGAGCCGAGACGGCCGGAAGGACCGATGGGTCGAGCCCATCGCAGTCGAAGCTGACGAAGACCGATGCGTTCGGCGGCAGCTGCTCGAGCAGCCACGGGACGCCGCGTTCGCGAAGCTCACGCGCCGTGACGAGCAGGTTCCCGGCGGCGCGTGCGTCGTCGACGTCCGAGGCTCGCGCAGAGCCGACGCCGCGAAGCCCGACCTGGATGATCCGTTCGACGTGCGCCATCTCGGACGCTCGACGCATCGGCGAGGAGTAGCCCTCGCGCACGCCCTCGACCTCGTCACGGAAATCGAGGTGGGCGTCGAGCTGGAGGACGGTGATCGGGCCGCAGCCCTCGAAGGCGCGCAGGATCGGGATCGGGACCGAGTCGTCGCCGCCAATGCCGATCGGCATGGCGCCGCGCTCGAGAATGGCAGCCACAGCCTCGGTCGTCCGCTGCGAGTTGCCCGGGCCGTCGGCGGGGTCGCCGGGAACGTCGCCGGCATCGACCATTCGGGGCAGTCGCATCGGTCCGCCGATGTCGAAGTCCCAGTGATCGACGAAGCGCGCGAGGCGCCGGGAGCGACGGCGGACGGCGGCCGGGGCATCGGCGCATCCGGCGGTCGCACCGGGGCGCGGGTAGGGCCAGCCGTGCGGGACGCCGAGGATGGCCACGTCGGCGTCGAGCCGCGTCAGATCGGTCTCGACCGAGACTCCCAGGAAGCCGGCCTCGGGCGTATTCGTCCGCACGCCGCGCAGCCTAGCAGCGCGTCAGCCGGTGGACGCGCAGTCACGACAGCGGCCGACGAGGGTGACGTGGCCGATGTCGATCTCGAAGCCGTCCGTGCCTCGAAGGGCCTCGGCGGCGGCGGCTGCGCGCGCCTCGCCGATTTCCCACGTGGCGCCGCACGTGGCGCAGTGGAGGTGGCCGTGCTCCTCGGCGGGGAGGACGTGGAACTCCTCACGACCATCGGCGCCGTGGCCGTGACGGACCAGTCCGAGCTCTTCCAGCACGTCCAGGGTCCGATACACGGTCGAGGGGATGGTCGTGGCGTCTCGCGATCGACAGCGCTCCACGAGGTCAGCTCCGGTGATGTGGCCATCTGACGCGGCGAGAACCTCGATGACGGTGCTCCGCTGCGACGTCCAGCGAAGGCCCCGCTCGCGCAGACGGTCGCCGACAGTGCTCCACGGGCCTGAAAGGGATCGGTTGACGGTCATCACCGGTAGTTTACTATTGCGACCTGTTGCAATAGTAAGTCCACGGCCATGGAGACCCGATGACCCAGCTCCTCGCGTTCGCCGGCTTCGGCTTCCTGCTCGGCATGCGCCACGCGACCGATGCGGACCACGTCATCGCCGTCACCACGATCCTTAACCGCAGCCAGCGCTTCGCGCACACGACGCTGATCGGGGCGCTGTGGGGGCTGGGGCACACGATCACCGTCGTCATCGTGGGCGTGCTGATCATCGGGTTCAACGTGGTCATCGCGCCGGCGGTGGGGCTGGCCATGGAGTTCGCCGTGGCGGTGATGCTGATCGGCCTGGGAATCCTGAACCTGACCGGTGGGCTGCGTGGCATCACGGAGCGGCTCACGCCACCCTCGCCGCTGCACGGCCACGACCACGAGCACGTCCATGCGCACGACAGCGATCCGGCGGACCACCCTCACGGTCATGCCCACCTGCACGGGCACGGCGTCGATCCGCATCTCGGCGGTGTATCGGGCGTCGTCGCCACGTTCGGTTGGTACCAGCTGCTGCGCCCCCTGGCGGTCGGGCTGGTCCACGGGCTGGCGGGGAGCGCGGCGGTCGCGCTGCTGGTCCTGGCGACCATCCAGGACACCGGCACGGCGCTCGCCTACCTCGTGATCTTCTGCGTCGGCGTGGCGGCCGGCATGGCGGTGCTCACCACGGTCATCGGCCTCCCCTTCTGGATCGCACGTGCGCGGTCGGTCCAGATCAACCGATGGCTGACCGTCGGATCGGGACTGCTGTCGCTGGCCTTCGGCCTGTACCTCGCCTACCAGATCGGCTTCGTGGACGGCCTCTTCACCGGGGACTTCAACTGGGAGCCGGCGTAGGACGCGTCAGTCGCGGACGCCCTCAGCCACCGGGTAGCTGATCTCGAGGGCAACGGCTCAGTCGTCGCGAGGAGCTTGACCGGCTTCGCCAGCATCCTGGGTCCCCGTTTGGTCGGCGAGGTCGGCCGGCCGCCACACAACGGCGTGCAGTTCGCCGGCGAGGCGCTCCCACTCGCGGGCGGCGTCGGCTCGATCCTGCGCGGCACGAGCTCGATCCTGCGCGGCACGAGCTCGATCCGCAGCGGCGCGGGTGCGGATCTGCTCGAGCATCTCGGTCACGCTCGCATTGGAGTGGGACAGGCGCCGCTCGATCTCCTCGGTGCGATGGTCCCTGTCGTCGGCCGCCTCGTCACGTGACGTCGCAGTGGCATCGCGCGCGGTGGCACTCGCGTCCCGCGTGCGCGCGCTCTTCGCGCGCGACGCGCGCGTCTCGCGACGACTCTTCGTGCTTGCCTTTCGCTGATTGCGCGCCGCACCCGACGCCGCGTCGCCGCCCGACCGTTCCTGGCGATCCTCGGTCTCCTGATCCCGGTCGGAAGCACGCTGGTCCCTCTCGGCGTCCGCAGCGTCTCGCTCGGAGAAGGTCTGATCATGATCAGACGATGTCTGGTCTGCGTCGGCCGCTGTCCGATCACGATCCGCGGCTTGCCGCTCGGCGTCTAGGGCCTGGTAGGCGGCCCTGTGCGAGTCGCCTGGGTCGTCCGGCCGGTCTGGAGCTTCGGCATTCATGGGCGTCCTCCGAGCGCACGGCACGGATCGCGGGAGCGAGACCGTCGCACGCAGCACGGAGTGTGGATAACTTTCTCGACACAAGTATTACGGGATTGTCATGACCCTCAGACGAAGCGCAGGCCGTCGGCTTCGGGCTCGTCAACGGAGCGGGCGCAGGTCGGACACCACAGCCGGGCCTCGACGGGGGTGCCGCATGCCGCGTGGCGCATCGGCTCGGCGTGGGAGGAGCCGCGGGAGCCCCAGTCGGCCAGGAGGCGCAGCACACCGGCAAGCTCGAGGCCCTCGTCGGTGAGCGCGTACGTGAAGCGTGGCGGCCGGGTCGAGTACGGAGTCGCGCCGACGATGCGCTCTCCCTCCAGGCGCTTCAGCCGCTCGGAAAGGATGTTCGGCGCGATCCCCCCAACCTCCTGGGACAGCTCGCCGAAGCGCCGCGGTCCGCCCAGGAGCGCCTCGATGATAAGGAGGCTCCATCGGTCACCGACGCGCTCGAGCGCCGCGGCAAGGGGTGTCTGGGCGGCCACGGGGCGATCGTACGGCATCGGCCTTGACAGCGACGGTGCAGGTAGTAACTTGTGCATTGCAAGTAACATCCTACCCTGAAGAGGCGAGAGAACCAATGACAGGCCTATCAGACCTGGGCCGGGAGATCGGCGAGATCGCGGAGCGCGTTGGACCATCGGTGGTCGGGATCGGCAACCGATGGCGTGGCGGCTCCGGCGTGATCATCGGCGAGAACCGGATCCTGACGAACGCCCACAACCTGCATGGCGACGAGGTGACGATCACCTTCGCCGATGGACGCAGCGCCGAGTCGACCGTCATAGGCGTTGACGCGGACGGCGACCTGGCGGTGCTCGAGGCACCAACGGAGGGTGCGGCAGCGCTCGCCTTCGCGGAGGGCGCAGCTCCGAGCGTCGGTGGCCCGGTGGTCGCGCTGGGAAACCCGAACGGACACGGCCCGCGCGTCACCTTCGGATTCGTGAGCGGCACTGGCCGATCGTTCCGCGGCCCGCGGGGACGGCGTGTCGCCGGTGCGGTCGAGCACACCGCGCCGCTCATGCCCGGCTCGTCGGGCGGACCGGTCGTCGACCTCGACGGACGCCTGCTCGGCATCAACACCAACCGGCTGGGCAATGGCTTCTACCTGGCGATCGCGGCCGATGCAGCGCTCCAGGAGCGCGTCACCGCCCTCGGTCGTGGTGAATCGCCGAAGCGGCGACGGCTCGGTGTGGGCCTGGCGCCGTCTCACGTGGCGCGTCAGCTCCGCCGCTCGGTCGGACTGCCGGAGCGTGACGGCCTCCTCGTCCGCGAGGTGGAGGACGACTCCCCCGCCGCAAAGGCCGGCATCGCCGAAGGCGACCTGCTGGTGGCGGTCGGCGGCAAGCCGATCGGCAGCGCCGACGACCTGTTCGAGGCACTCGCCGGCGAAGGCGCGCTCGAGATCACGCTCGTCCGCGGCGCCGACGAGCGAACCGTGACGGTGGAGGCTTGATCGCCACCATGGATGATCGTGTGCGGGAGGCCCTCGAGCAGGGCCACCGCATCGACATCACCACCACCGGTCGCAAGACAGGCGAGCCACGAAGGATCGAGCTCGTCTTCCACAACATCGGCGGGCGGATCTACATCAGCGGGCGGCCCGGCTGGCCGCGCGCGTGGATCGCCAACCTCCGGGCGAATCCACAGATGACGTTCCACCTCAAGGACCGTGTCACGGCGGACCTCCCGGCGACCGGGCGGGTCATCCTGGATCGGGAGGAGCGGGAACGGGTCATCGCGCACATCGCGCCGGGCTGGCGCTACGACCCCGCGGTCATGGTCGCTTCGTCGCCGCTCATCGAGGTCACCTTCGACTGAGGCGCGACCTCTAGACTGCCGTCCATGTTCGATGCGGTCCACGTCATAGGCACCGGTCGGGCGGGCGGCGCCATCCGGGCTCGCCTGGCCGAGCGCGGGCTGGCCGTGACCGATGGGCGGCACGCGAACCCGCACGCGGACCTCGTGCTGCTGTGCGTGCCGGACCAGGTGATCGGGGAAGTGGCGGCCTCCGTCCCGATCGGTCCATGGGTCGCTCACGTCAGCGGCGCGACCCACCTGGCTGCGGTTGACCCGCACGAGCGGCGGTTCAGCGTGCACCCGCTCCAGACACTGACGCGCGAGCGCGGCGCCGACCAGCTCGACGGCGCCTGGGGTGCCATCAGCGGCGAGACCGATGACGCCCTCGCGCGCGCTCGCTGGCTGGCCGAGACGCTCGGACTGCGGGCCTTCGTGGTGGCCGATGCGGACCGGACCCTGTACCACGCCGCGGCCGTCATCGGCGGCAACTTCCTGGTGACATTGCACGACGTTGCGACCAGGCTGCTCGCCGAGGTCGGAGCCCCGCCGGAGGCGATCGAGCCGCTCATGCGCCGGACGATCGAGAACCGATTCGACCGGACCGGACCGATCGCCCGCGGCGACTGGGCCACGGTCGAGGCGCACCTCGCCGTCCTGGCGGAGCGGGCGCCCGAGCTGGTGCCCCTGTATCGGGCGCTGGCTGAGGCCACGCGCCCGTGAGGATCGTGCGGACGGTCGCGGAGGTGCGCGATGCGCTCGCCGTGCCGCGCAGCCGCGGCGAGCGCATCGGCCTCGTGCCGACGATGGGCGCGTTCCATGGCGGTCACGTGGCGCTCATGCGTGCTGCGCGCGAGGCGTCGGATCTCGTGGTCGTGAGCCTGTTCGTCAATCCGACGCAGTTCACGAGCGCCGACGACCTCGCGCGCTACCCGCGCGACGAGGCACAGGACGCAGGTGTCGCCGAGGCCGAGGCGGTCGACATCCTGTTCGCGCCATCGGCCGACGAGCTCTATCCCGACGGCTTCGATACCTCCGTCCACCCCGGCGAGCTCGCGACGGTGCTCGAGGGTGCATCGCGACCCGGGCACTTCCGCGCGGTGGCGACGGTGTGCACGAAGCTGTTCAGCATCGTGCAACCACGGACCGCGTGGTTTGGGCAGAAGGACGCCCAGCAGGTCGCCGTCGTCCGGCAGGTCGTGCGGGATCTCGACCTGGCGCTCGAGATCGTCGCGATCCCAACGATCCGGGACGCTGACGGCCTTGCGCTGTCGTCCCGAAACGTCTTCCTGTCGCGCCGCGAACGTGCCGTCGCCCTGTCGTTGCCCCGCGCGCTGGCGGCCGGAGGGGCTGCGGTTCGTTCGGGCGACGACCCGGTCGCAGCAGCACGCCGCATCCTGGACACCGAGGCGGACCTGGCGGTCGACTACGTCGAAGTGGCCGACCTGGATGGTCCGACGCTCGTTGCGGCCGTGCGGGTCGGGACCACGCGCCTGATTGACAACGTCCGCGTGGGCGTCGGCGACCCGGTCGCGGCCGTAGTCGAGCCGCAGGGGTTGGCCTGATACTCGCGGCGATGCGAAGTACGTCGATCGCCCTGGTCATCGTTGCGGTTCTCGTCTCGGCGTGCTCGGCAGACCCTGGACCATCTCAGCAGCCTGATCAATCTCCGATCGTCTCGTCGGGACCCGCCTCCCCGGTGCAGCGCAGCCAGGCTCCATCGCCATCCACTGTTGAAGAGCCCGCCGTCGCGGCAGACATCGTTCAGGTCGTGTCGGACGGGCTCCAGCTGCGGTCGGAGCCCGGCACCCAGGCGGTCGTCGTGGGAGGACTGGAGCGTGGAGCGCTCGCCCGAGTCGAATCGGGTCCCGCAGAGGCTGATGGGTTCGCCTGGTACGAAGTCATCGACCTCGACAGCAACCGCGGCTGGGTGGCCGCGGGTGACGGCGAGGACCCGTGGCTCGCCACGGTCGCAGATCAGCCCGATGGCTCGGCGCTTCTCCGCTTCGAGCAGGCATGCGACGTGACCGGTCCCCTGAGCCTTCCCCCGGTGACCGTCATGGACGATCGTCGCGTGATCATGGGCGATTACGAACGTGGCTGGAGACTATGGCACCTGACGGATGCCGGATTCGATCGCCTGTCGGAAGCCGTGCTGGAGTCTCCGTACCTGCAGGCCAGCGCCGAGTACGCGCTCGTCCTCCGCGCAGACGCCGGTGACCCCCCGGGCCACGGCGTCTGCGCCTATACCTTCACGGTCGGGAGCACAGCGGAGCCGATCGTGGTGTGGTCGGTGCAGTGGCTCGGAGAGGAGGAGATCTTCTACGAGCCGGCCCCCGAACGTCGGGCGCTCGATGGCATCGCACATGGCCTGAATACGCTGGAAGAAGCCCTGGGTGATGACGCATGGATGGCGGAACCGATTCCCTACATCGGCGACACATTCATGGCCTCGTTGGAACGTCTGGAGGGGCCGCTCCTGCCGGAGAGGACGAGGGTCGAGCCTGGCGATCTGCCGGTCGGTACCGCCCTCGGCAACCTCGAGGACCTGCCGCCGGGCGGAGTCTGCGGCGAACTCACCATCGCTGAGGCGTTCGAGCTCGTACGCGTGCTGAGAGACGCGGGAGCCGACCACATGGCGCTCGACACGTTCAGTTCCGCCACGTTCGTGATGGATACCGACCGATTCAGCGTGATCCTGTCGCCCCAGGCGCCGGATGGCTACCCCGATTGCACGGACGCAGGCTTCTAGCCGTCGAGATCTGGTACGTCCGCGGCCTACCCCGCGTCGCGTTGACAACCCGATCGGCGAAGAGGACGCTTCGCGCATGACCGACGTCCACCGCGAAGCGCTCGCCCTGCCCGAGGTCGGCGCCATGAAGCGCGCCGGCACGAAGATCGTGATGGTCACCGCCTACGACCATCCGTCTGCGCGGCTGGCTTCGGAGGCGGGCGTCGACCTGTTGCTGGTGGGCGACTCGGCCGGCAACAACGTGCTCGGCTACGAGACGACGGTGCCGGTCAGCATGGACGAGGCCGTCATGCTGACCTCGGCCGTGGCGCGCGCGAAGCCGCGCGCGCTGATCATCGGCGACATGCCGTTCGGCTCCTTCCAGGCCTCGGATGCCGATGCGGTCGCCAACGCCGTGCGCCTGGTCAAGGCCGGCGCCGATGCGGTCAAGCTCGAGGGCGCAGGACCGATGCTGGCTCGGGTGCACGCCATCGTGGGCGCCGGCATCCCGGTCATGGGACACCTTGGGCTGACACCGCAGTCGGCCACGAAGCTCGGCGGGATGAAGGCCCAGGGCCGCACGGCCGCGACGGCGCTGCAGCTGCTCGCCGATGCGCGCGGGCTGGAGTCTGCCGGCTGCTTCGCGCTCGTGCTCGAAGCGGTGCCGGCAAAGGTCGCCGCCCACGTGACCGAGGCGCTCGCCATCCCGACCATCGGGATCGGCGCCGGCCCGAGCTGCGACGGGCAGGTGCTCGTCTGGCACGACCTGCTGGGCGTGAACGAAGGCCCCGCGCCGCGGTTCGTGAAGCGCTACGCGGACCTGGCCGGCGAGATCCGCCGCGGGCTCGAGGCGTTCGCCGCCGAGGTTCGCTCGGGCGCGTACCCGGCCGACGAGCATGCCTACAAGATCAGCGAGGAGGAGCTCCGAGCCTTCGAGGCCGACCTGGGCTAGTCGGTCGGGCCAACCGCCGGCACGCCGCCGAGCGAGGTCGCTGTGAGGACGCTTCGCTCGATCGCCTCGGAGAGCACGTCGACGGCCACGACGCCCAGGTCCAGGAAGCCGGCGGCGTCCATGGCCGCCCCATCGCCGGTGGACAGGGCGAAGACGGTGTCGCCGTCGAACATGGTGTGGACCGGCGAGATCGACCGCGCCAGGGCATCGTGCCCGAGCTGGGCCAGCCGCCGGCATTGGGCCCGATCCAGTCCTGCATCGGTCCCGATGATGGCGAGCGTGGTGTGCTCCATCTGGCGAGGTGCCTCCGCGGGCTCGGGAAGGTGACGGCTTCCGGCGATGACCCGACCGTCGCGACCGATGACGCTCCCCAGCGCGTTGCAGACCGCCATCGCGGCGAGGATGCGGCCGTCGGCGAGGCGCCTGCCGGCCATCCCGACGCCGCCCTTTCGGACGGCGGCAGGCCCTGCGAGCTTGGCGACCGTGGCGCCCGTGCCGGCACCGACGCTGCCTTCGAGTGGCTCCGCGGCGGCCTCCGCCGCATCGCACGCCGCATAGCCGTCCTCGTGGGTAGGTCGCACGTCGGCGCGACCCACTCCGAGGTCGAACAGGATCGCCGCGGGCACGATCGGAACCGGGCCACCCTCGGTCGGGAAGCCGATGCCGCGCTCGGCGAGCCAGCGCATGACGCCGTCGGCGGCCGCAAGGCCAAAGGCCGATCCGCCGGCCAGGCAGACGGCGTGAACGCGCTCCACCAGCGAGCCGGGGCGCAGGAGATCAGTCTCGCGAGTGCCGGGAGCCGCGCCGCGGACGTCGACCCCGGCGACTGCGCCGTCCGTGGCGAGCACCACGCTGCAGCCGGTGACCGCCTCGGTGTCGGTCGCATGGCCGACTCGCAGGCCGGGCACGTCGCGCAGGGTCAGCCGCTCCATCTGCCGATCCTACCGGGCGCGCATCTCCTCGACCAGCGCGGGCAGGATCTCTCCGGCCTGCCCGCGCAGGACGGCATCGGCCCGGTCGTCGAGCGCGGTGGGCTCGGCGTTGACGATGACCAGCCGGCCGCCGGTCTCCAGGGCGATCTCCGGGAGACGGGCAACGGGGTAGACGGTGAGGCTGGTGCCGATGGCCAGGAACAGGTCGCAGGTCGAGGCCGCATCGTCGGCACGGGTCAGCAGTGCCGGATCGAGGTTCTGGCCGAAGCTGATGGTGGCCGACTTGAGGATCCCGCCGCAGGCCAGGCAGGGCGGATCGGCCTCACCGGCGCTCACGCGGTCGAGCGTCTGACGCATCGGCCGGCGATCGCCGCACCCTAGGCATGCGGTCTCTCGGATGGTGCCGTGGATCTCGACTAGCCGATCCGGATCGGTCCCCGCGGCAAGATGCAGCCCGTCGATGTTCTGCGTCACCAGCAGCTCAAGGTGGCCGGCACGCTCGAGGTCGACCAGGGCCTGATGCCCGGCATTCGGCGCCGCTCCCCACGCCGGATGCTCCACCCGCCGCCGCCACGCCTCCCGCCGGATCCGTTCATCGGCGATGTAGTAGCCGATGTTGCTGAGGCGTTCGGCCCGCGGGTCACGCGTCCAGACGCCGTCCGGTCCGCGGAAGTCCGGGATGCCCGACTCGGTGCTGATGCCCGCGCCGGTCAGCGCGACCACCGATCGGGCGGCCGCGATCCAGGCCGCGACCTCGTGGAGCGGGGTCACGCCTCGAGCCAGCGACCGATCTCGGACAGGTACGCGTCGAAGCGGTCGCGATGAATGGTGTGCCCCGAGTCGAGCTCGATCGCCTCGGACCCCGGTGGGAGCGAGCCGATGAGCCGCGCCCGTTCTGTGCCGAGCGCCGACCGTTGCTCGTCGGCGATGAGGTAGAGCGCCGGCATGCGCAGCGAGGGGGCCAGCTCGGCTGGCCGGACGCCCGTGTTGGCTCGCAGCGACGCGAGGATGCCATCGACGTCGCACATGGCGCGGCCCTCGACGTTCTGGCGCGCGTCCTCGGCCAGCCAGGTGGGGTTCTCGGCCAGCTCTCGGCGTACCTCCGCCTCGGGATCGCGCCGGGCGGCACGCACCTCGCGCTCGAGGTTCTCCTGGAACTCCACGTCATCCGCACGGGTCTGGCCGGGTGGGTCCTCGAGCACCAACCGGCGCGCGATCTCCGGGCGCCGATGGGCGAGCTCCATGGCCACCGCCGCCCCGAGCGAATGGCCGATGAGCACGTCCGCCGGCGAAACGGCAAGCTTGTCGATGGTTGCGCCCACGTCGGCCGCGAGGCTCTCGGCCGTGGCCACGCCATCGATCGGCGGACTGCTCCCATGGCCTCGCAGGTCGAGAGCGATGACCCGCCAGCCGCGGTCCGCCAGCGCCGGTCCGACGCGCCACCAGGTGCGCCACCAGCCGGTGATCCCGTGGACGAGTACGGCAACCGGCGCGGGAGCGTCGGCATCGGTCCGGAGCGGCCGCCATTCGTTGGTGGCCAGGTCGTTCAGCTGAGGCATGGATCGATCGTAGCGTCGGCGGGCGCGGTCGCGGGATAATGAGCGTCCATGGCGCAGCTTCGCGCGAAGGCCAGGGCGCAGCTGCCCGATTCAGCCTTCGCTTACATCGACTCCAGGGGCCGTCGCCGCCTCCCGATCAACGACGAGGCGCACGTCCGGAATGCGCTCGCGCGCTTCGACCGTGTCGACTTCGACGACGAGGAGGCTCGCGGATTAGCACGGTCGCGCCTGCTCAGGGCGGCGAAGCGCTACGGGCTCCTGCCGGTCGGCTTCATCGATGGCCAGCTCCGACCGGGGCGCAACCTGCCGACGGGCCGGGTGGCGCTCCTCCTTGCCGACGTCGAGGACTCGACTGGCCTCCTCACGGAGCTCGGCGACCGATGGCCAGCCGAGCTGAATCGGCTGCGACGAATCCTGCGCGCGGCCACGAAGGCCTCCGGCGGCCACGAGGTCGACGCCCGCGCCGACGAGTTCTTCGCCGCCTTCCCCGAACCGTCGGCTGCCCTCGCGTCCGCGATCGCCATGCAGCGAGCCATCGGCGCCCACGCGTGGGCCGATGGTCGCGCCTTGCGCGTCCGGATCGGCGTGCACGCCGGGCGTCCGTCCCGGAACGCGACCGGCTACGTGGGCATTGCCGTTAACACGGTGGCGCGGATCTGCGACGCCGGGCACGGCGGGCAGATCATCGTCTCCGAGGCGATTCGCGACGCGGTCGAGCTCGGTGGTGGCGTCGAGCTAACGACGCTGGGACGGCACAGGCTGCGCGGCATCCCGGACGAGCACGAGCTCTACCAGGCGACGACGGCCGGCCTGCCACGGGAGTTCCCCGCGATCCGCACCGCGTCACCACCCCCAAGCACGAGACTGCCGCACGGAGGGCGCGGCCCCCGCTGAGCCGCCGCGGCCCTAGCCGGCGCCTCGATGGCCCATCCGCGTCGCGGTGGCCGCCGGAACCGACGGCTCGCGGTGATGGATCGTCGGGCGGCCGCGGCGGAAGGTGAGACGTCGGCGATCGGCGTCGCGGTGGAGGTCGGCGATCCGCTCACCGGCGAGAAAGAGGTACGTGTCGGGATGCATGGGTTGCTCC
>CAYYDA010000004.1:0-23404 GCA_964470495.1 uncultured Steroidobacteraceae bacterium
CGTCTGACACGGGTTGCCGCGTTCGTCGCGGCGGGCGTGATCGCGCTGTCGACCAGCACATCGGGGGGACCGATCCTGGCGGCCGGTCCGCCCCTGCGCTATCTCGCCGGCCCTCCGGGCGCCCTCGACCCGGCGTTCATCGCCGATGCCGGCGACGTGCAGCTCCAGCTCCAGCTCTACGCCGGGCTCACGCGCCTCGACGAGACGGGCGAGCCGTATCCGTCGCTCGCGTCCGGCTGGGAGATCAGTGACGACGGGCTGACGTATCGGTTCGTCATCCGAGAGGACCTCGAGTTCAGCGACGGGTCGCCGCTGGTCGCAGAGGACATCCGCCGCTCGTGGCTTCGTCTCCTCGATCCCGCGGTCGGGGCAACGGCGCCCGACGTCCTCAGCGTGGTGGCCGGCGCATCGCAGCGCCTGGCAGGCGACATCGCCGAGGACGAAGTGGGCATCGAGGCGCCCGATGACGGCACGCTGGTGGTCACCCTGCGACATCCGGCCTCGTACTTCCTGGACATCGTGGCAACCCCGGCGACCTTCGTGGTTCCCGCGACGGCGGACGCGACGCCGACCTGGCAGACGCCCGAGACGTTCGTTGGGAGCGGGCCATACATCGTCGATGGCCTCGACGGCCTTGACCTCGTCCTGCGCGCGAACGAACGCTACGTGGCAGGCCCGCCGCCGATCGACGAGATCCGCTGGGTGACCGCCATCGAGGGCGACACGGCAGAGGCCTTTGCCGGCGACCAGGTGGATCTCGCGCAGGTGGCGGGATGGGACGCGACCTGGATCGCCTACGACGCCGAGCTCGGGCCGCGACTCCACGCCGCCGAACCGCTGACGATCAGCTACTTCGGCTTCGACACGACGCAGCCCCCGTTCGACGATGAGCGCGTGCGGCTCGCCTTCGCGCTGGCGCTGGACCGATCCCGGCTGGTGCCGCTCTCCGAGGGCGCCTCGGCACAGGCGGCGGCGAGCCTGGTGCCCCCGGCCATCTGGCCCGACGGCTTCGCACCGGAGCCGTCATCCGACCCCGATCGGGCGCGCGAGCTGCTCGACGACGCCGGTTATGCGGATCGTCGCGATCTGGGCGAGATCATCGTCAACGGCAACGGCCTGTTCGTCGACCCGGCGGTCGCCGCATGGCGCGAGGAGCTCGGGGTCGACATCAGCGTCGAGACGATGGACTTCGGGAACTTCCTGGAACTGCTCGAGGCGCGGCCGCCGGAGCTCTTCACGGTGAACTGGATCGCCGACTACACGTCGCCGAACGCGATCTACAGCCTCCTGCTCGAGCCGGGCGCCCTGAGCAACTACGGCGATTGGCGTGACGACGAATTCGTGGCATTGCTGGAGGCCGCTGCCGCGATGCCGGAGGACGACGTCGGCGCGGCATATGCCGCGGTCGAGGAGTACGTGACCGCGCAGGCACCGGTCATCCCGTGGTCGTACGGCGAAACATGGTGGCTCGTCGCGGATGGGCTGCGCGGGCTCGGCAATCTCACCATCGGACTCACCGATTTCGGGCGCGTGTCATGGGACGGCTGATGCGCTGGCTGGCATCCCTCGGTGCGGCGGCAGCGGTCGGGCTGGTCATGGCCGGGGAGGTCGCCGCCTTCGACGGCTTTGGCGAGGCAACCGCCGACTCGAGCTACGACGTCGAGATCCAGTTCGACGTCGAGCTCCAGGGCACGGCGCCGGATCGCCTCGAGCTCCTCCTCCGCACGCCGGGCGGCGAAGGCTCGTTCGTGACGCCGGTCGAGCCGGATCGCGACTCCGCCACGTACGTGTGGGACACGTCCGTCGAGTACGTGACGCCGAACACGCCGGTGACCTACCAGTGGCGTGCCATGGTCGACGACGAGGTCGTCCTCAGCGAGGAGCAGGTGATCCGCTACAAGGACGATCGCGAGGGCCTCGACTGGCAGAGCGCGCAGCTGGGGGAGGCGACGGTGCATTGGTACGGTGGCGCGGAGGCGCAGGCACGGCGCTTCGGCGAGCTGACCGCCGTCGGCGTTGAGCGCGGCGAGCAGCTGCTGGGCACGACGCTGGCCGGGCCGGTCGACGTCTTCGTCTACGCCACGCGTGACGACTTCCTCGGGGCGCTGGGACCCGGCGCGCGCGAGTGGGTCGGCGCCGTGGCGTACTCCGACCTGCGCACCATCTTCATGTGGCTCGAGGGTGGGTCGCCGGCGTATCTCGAGGTGGCGATGGTGCACGAGGTGACGCACATCGTGTTCCACGACGCGACCGACAACCCGTACCACGAGCCGGCGCGCTGGCTGAATGAGGGGATCGCCACGTGGTCCGAGATCGGCGATGCCGGCAGCCAGCGCTCGATCGTCGAGTTCGAGGCCTCCGGCGGCGGGCTCTTCAGCTTCGACGCGATCACCCAGCAGTTCCCGATCGGTGAGCGCGGTGCGGAGCTCTCGTATGCCCAGGGTACGACGATGATCGACCTGATCGTCGATCGCTACGGGCCCGAGGCGGTCGCGCGCATCGCGGCGGCGTATCGCGACGGCGCATCCGACGCCGAAGCGCTCGAGGAGGGAACGGGCATCCCGACGGACCAGCTGTATGCCGAGTACTACACGGAGTTCGGAGTCGACCCGCCGCAGCCGATCAGCCCGGAGCCGATCGGTCCGTCCACGGTGGATCGCCCGACTGCCGGGGAGGTGGACCCCGGGGGAGTCGACGGCGCGCCGGTGGAGCCACCGCCCGACGCAACGCCCGGCGAGCGCCCTCGTGCGTTCGACATCGGCACCGTACCGTTGCTCATCCTGCTGGTCGTTGCCGGCATCGCTGCGGTCGCCGTTGCCGTGCGGATGTCGCGGCGGGCTGCGAGACGGGCCTCGTGAGCCGTCGTCGCCCACCGCGTTCGCGGTTCTCGCGCCCGCAATGGGCGATCAGTATCGCGGCCGCGCTGGCCGCCATCGGCTTCGTGGGCGCCGCCCAGTGGAACAGCTCCCTGGCTCGGCAGGAGTACATCAGCTCCGCCCAGCGCGTGCTGATCATCGAGGCGGAGCAGGCTCAACGACAGCAGGATGTCCTGCGCTCGGAGCTCGAGGCGGCGGAAGCCGGCGTCCGATCCTTCCAGGAGCGCGACGAAGGGTCTCGAACGGAGCTCGAGGCGCTGAACCAGGAGCTGGCCGTTGCGCGCCTCGCGTCCGGTCTGGAGGACGTGCGCGGCCCCGGCGTCATCGTCGAGATCTCCGACTCGGAGCGGCCGGTCCCGCCCGGGGAGAGCCCGACCAACTACATCGTCCTCGTCGATGACCTGCGCGATATCGTCACCGCGCTCTGGGGGTCCGGCGCGGAGGCGATCACGATTGCCGGCGGCGCGTCGGAGGGCGGCCCGCCGGCGGAGCGGCTCGTGTCGACCTCCTCCATCTATGGGGCTGGCGCGGCCATCGAGGTCAACAGTGTCCGGCTCTCGCCGCCGTACCGGATCGAGGCGATCGGCGCGGATGGGCTCAACGACCGATTCCTGGCGCATCCGAGCTACCTGGATCGTGTAGCGCGCCGCATCGAGGCTTACGGGCTCCAGTTCATCACCGAATCGAGGGACGAGCTGGAGCTGCCGGCCTTCATCGCGGCGCCTCCGCTGCGCTGGGGCGCGCCGGTCGGGGAGCCCGACTGATGGCGGCCCGCATCGCGCAGATCAGCCTCTTCGCGGTGGCGCTGGTCATCGGCATCCTGCTGGTGGGACAGCTCCGCTCGCAGGCGCGCCCGATCGAGCTCTCGAGCCTGTCGGCGCAGGAGCTCTCCACGCTGATCGAGACGCTCGGCGCACGCAACGTGGTGCTGTCCGACGGCCTCGCGGACCTGCGCGAGCGGATCCGCGACTACGAGCGCGCCGAGATCGAGGGCCGGTCCGTCCTCGAGCTGACGGAGGAGGACCTCGACCGGATCGCCGCGTTCGGAGGACTCCGCGCCATCGAGGGGCAGGGGATCGTCATCGAGATCGAGGGATTGTTCGACACGACTGCCGTCAACGATCTCATCTACGAGCTCCGCAACTCGGGGGCCGAGGCGATCGCCGTCGACGACGTCCGGATCACCGCGAGCTCGGTCGCCGTGAAAGGAACGGCCGACATCGAGATCGACGGGGTCCCGATCGGACGATCCTTCACGATCAGCGCGATCGGGTCGCCCCCCGGCCTGAAGTCGGCGATCGAACGCCCCGGCGGCATCCTGACCCTGCTCGAGCAGTCGATCGACGCCGTGTTCACGATCGAGCAGGCAACGAGCCTGCTGATCCCCGCGACAGACCGGGACCTGACCCCGCAGGTCGCGCGTCTCGCTGAGTGAATCGGGTAGCCTGTAGCGCCATCCGCCAAGAGAGAACGACGACGACGTGAACGACCTCATCGCACGTGCACTCGACGCCGCCGACCGGCTCGGCGCCGGCTACGCCGACGTCCGCGTCGTCGAGCGCAGCAACGAGCAGCTGACAGTCAAGAACGGCCAGCTCGAGGCGGCAACCTCGAACCAGAGCGCGGGCTTCGGCATCCGTGTCCTGGTCGACGGCGCGTGGGGCTTCAGCGCGAGTGCCCTGCTCGAGCCGGCCGAGGCCGATCGAATTGCCAGCGAGGCGGTGGACATCGCCCGGGCCTCGGGCCTCGCCCAGAAGGGGCCGGTCGAGCTGGACGACACGCCGCCGGTGACCGATTCGTACCGCACCCCGTATCGCGAGGATCCCTTCTCGATCAGCCTGGACGAGAAGCTCCGGCTGCTCATGGAGGCCGATGCTGCGATGGCGCGCGTGCCGGGTATCGCCATCCGCGAGGGTACCGTGGTCGCCGGGCGGGAGGTCAAGACCTTCGCCTCCACGGCCGGAGCGCGCATCGAGCAGGAGATCGTCGAATCAGGCGGCGGGATCGAGGCCACGGCGGTCAACGAGAGCGAGATGCAGCAGCGCAGCTACCCCAGCTCGTTCGGCGGGCAGGTGGTGACGGGTGGCTTCGAGGCAGTGCGCGCTCTGGACCTGGCCGAGCATGCCCAAGAGACTGCCGAGCTGGCCGTCGCGCTGCTCGATGCTCCGCAATGCCCTGCCGGCGAGATGGACCTGATCCTCGACTCGACCCAGGTCGCGCTCCAGATCCACGAGTCCTGCGGCCACCCGACGGAACTTGACCGCGTGTTCGGGATGGAGGCCTCGTTCGCAGGCACCAGCTTCCTCACGACCGATAAGCTCGGCAACCTGCGGTACGGAAGCGAGCACGTCAGCATCGACGCCGATGCCACCGCGCCGGGCGGACTCGGGACGTTCGGCTACGACGACGAGGGCGTCCCGGCCCAGAACGTGCCGCTCGTCGAGAACGGCGTACTGGTCGGCTATCTCACCAGCCGGGAGACGGCGCCACAGATCGGTCGCCGCAGCATGGGCAGTGCGCGCGCCTGGACCTGGAGCCACATCCCGCTCATCCGGATGACGAACATCAACCTGCGGCCCGGCAATGCCGGGAGCCTCGAGGACCTCATCGCCGATACGCGCGAGGGCATCTTCATGAGCGTGAACAAGAGCTGGTCCATCGACGACCGGCGGCTGAACTTCCAGTTCGGCGACCAGGCAGGTTGGTTGATCAAGAACGGAAAGCGCACCCAGCTGGTCAAGAACCCTACCTACACCGGCATCACGCCGAAATTCTGGGGCAGCTGCGATGCGATCTGCGGGCCGGAAGAGTGGACGCTCTGGGGGCTGCCGAATTGTGGCAAAGGAGAGCCGATGCAGCTGGGCCACGTCGGCCACGGCGCCGCACCGGCGCGCTTCCGCGGCGTGAAGGTCGGAGTCGGGCGATGGTAGCCACCCTCATTGACGTCGACGAGCTGCTCGACCGCGCGCTGGCTCGCTCGACGGCCGAGCATGCAGAGGCGCTCGTCCTGGCGCAGGACCTCGCGCTGACCCGCTTCGCCACCAACCGGATTCACCAGAACGTGCGCGAGCATGACGCCACGCTGCAGGTGCGGGTCATCGACCACGATCGCATCGGCGTGGCGAGCACGAACAAGCTCGACGAGGTCGGCATTCGCGACGTCGTCGACCGTGCCAACGCAATCGCCGAGCGCTCCGCGCCGAACAAGCGGGCGGCGATCCTTCCCGAGCCCGACAGCCGGACACACGACCCGGACCTCGGGTACGTGTCCCGCACGGCCGACGCCGATCCGGAGCTCCGCGCCATCGGAGCGCGGGCCGTCATCGCCGCGGGCGAGGCAAATGGGCTCCAGGCGTCCGGCTCGTTCTCGACCTCCGTCATGACCATCGCCGTGGCCAACTCGCTCGGTGTGCGCGCCCGGCATCGGAGCACCAAGGCCGCCCTCCTGACCGTGATGATGGACGGGTTCGCGTCGGGGGCCGCCTCGGGGTACGCGCACGCCGGCTCGACCGACGTTGAGGCGCTCGATCCGGAGGCCCTGGGCACCGAGGCAGCGACCAAGGGCGACCGGATGCGTGGCGCCGGCGATCTGGAGCCCGGAGAGTACGAGGTCATCCTCGAGGAGTACGCGGTCGCCGGGCTGCTCGAGTACCTGTCCTACATCGGCTTCAGCGGGCTTGCCCACGAGGAGGGCCGCTCGTTCATGGACCTCGGAAAGCGGCTGATGGGGGAGAACGTCAGCATCTGGGACGACGGACAGGATCCGACCGGGATGCCGTCTCCGATCGACTTCGAGGGCGTCGTGCGTCGCCGCGTCGATCTGATCGAGGACGGTGTCGCGAAGGCGGTGGTGCACGACGCCGCCACCGGGTCGCGTGCCGGCACCGGGTCGACGGGCCACGGCCTGCCGGCTCCGAACCTGCTCGGACCGATGGCGCTCAACTTGTTCATGGCGCCCGGCTCAACACCACGCGACGAGCTCGTGGCCGGCGTGAAGCGCGGGGTCTGGGTGACCCGCTTCCACTACATCAACCCGGTCCATCCGAAGAAGGCGATCCTGACCGGGATGACGAAGGACGGAACCTTCATGATCGAGGATGGGCGCGTGACGCGCCCGCTCCTCAACTTCCGCTTCACGCAGTCCATCCCCGAGGCGTTCAGCGACGTGCGAGCCGCGGGTCGCGAGACGAAGGTCCTGCCGGGCGAGTTCTTCGGCGCCGCGCGCGTGCCGGCGCTCCACCTGGGATCGTTTAACTTCACCGGAGTCACGGCCGCGGAGGGCGGGGAGTGACGGTGGCGCCGCCACTCGAGCTCCGCATCGGCGACCGGCTCCGGCTCCGCAAGGAGCATCCGTGCGGCAGCCGCGAATGGGCCGTCGTGCGGCTCGGCGCCGACATCGGCCTCGTGTGCGACGGCTGCAACCACCGCATCCTGATGGATCGTCTCGATGTCGAGCGCCGATTCACCGAGTACCTGGAACGCGGGCCCGAGGCGCCGTAGGCCGATGGCGCACGTCGAGCTGCCAGCCGGCGCAGGGTCCGGCCCGGACCTGACCGGCGCAGGATCGGTCTTCGCCAATCGCAACTTCGTCTACCTGTGGTCGGCGCAGACACTCAGCCAGCTCGCGAGCAACATGGTGCTTGCCGCCCTCATCGCCACGGTCGTCACCACGACCGACTCGAACACCGCGAACGCGGTCCTGATCCTCACCTTCCTCGTGCCGGCGGTCCTCTTCAGCACGCTCGGCGGCGTGCTCGTCGAGCGCGGCGATGCGAAGGTGATCATGCTCGGCACGAACGTGGTGCGGGCAATCGGCACCGTGCTCTTCATCTTCGTGGCACCGACCACGAGCACGGCCATCGTGCCGCTCGTGTACCTCATCAACTTCCTGGTTGCGACCGCCACGGCGGTCTTCGCACCGGCCGAGCTCACCGCGATGCCCCGCATCGTCGAGCGTCGCCACCTCATGGCGGCCAACTCGATCTTCATCCTCACCATCAACGCCACGTTCGCCATCGGCTTCGGCTTCCTGGGTCCGCTCCTGCTGAACGTCCTCGGGTCCACCGCGATCTACGTCATCGTCGCCGTCATGTTCGCGCTCTCGGCGGTGGCGATCCTGCCGCTGCCGTCGGTGAAGCCGGACCACGAGGCCGCCGCCGTTCGTGCCGCCGCGGGGCGGGCCGTCCGCGAGCTCGCTGGCCAGCTGACCGAGGGCGTCGCGTTCATCCGCCAGCATCGGGCCATCGCCTGGAGCCTGACCTACCTCGGCGTCGCCGCCAGCCTGATCGGCGTGCTCGGGGCGATCGGTCCGGGATTCGCGCGCGACATCCTGCTGCTTCGGGCCGAGGACTTCTTCTTCATCATGGGTCCGGCGGGCCTGGGCGCCGTCATCGGCATCCTCTTCCTCAACTCCTATGGGAAGGGGCTGCCCAAGCGCCTGGTCATCGACATCGGCCTGGTCGCGATGGGGCTGACCCTCATCGCCCTGGCTCTGGTGCGGCCGGTGACCTCCATCTTAGCCCCGGCCTTCGGCCCGATCCAGGACGTGATCCCCTCGATCGCGCCGCTGATCAGCCTGATCGCCGTCGTCGTGGTCATCGCCTCGCTGGCGGGGCTCGAGTACGCCTTCGTGGCGATTCCCTCGCAGACCGCGCTGCAGGAGGAGCTCCCGGCTGAGGTGCGCGGCCGCATCTTCGGGATTCTCAACACGCTCCTCTCGATAGCGTCGTTCCTGCCGGTGGTCGCGGCTCCCGCCGCAGCAGATGTCCTGAACATCTTCTTCCCGGGAGCGGGCATCCCGGTCGTGATGGCCATCCTGGGCGCCGTCACGCTGTGGGCCGGCATCGTCTCGTGGCGGCGCAATGCCCGCGCCGGCCTCCACCGACACGACCAGGACACCGAGCCGCCGGGGAGCGCCGTCGACGAGGCAACGGCGCCCGGCATTCCGGACCTTCCCGATCCGCCGGAGGCGCCACACCGCCGCAGGCGCCGCCGCCGGCCGACGCCCGATGGCGACTAGGGCCTTCGCCGCCGCCTTCCTGATCGCCTCCGCCCTCGTGGCTTGGCTGACCATCACGATCCCGCTGGCGGCCCGCGCGCTCCAGCTCGGGATCGGCGTGTCGGTGGCGTACGTGGCATGGCTGGCGTGGCACGGCAGCCGCGTCCTGCGGCACGTCCTCGACGATGCGCGCAGCGGCGCCGGGGAGCCAACCGGCCTGGCCGGCGACCTGCCCTTCGTCTCGATCGTCGTGCCGGCGCGGAACGAGGCGAGCGTGATCGACGATACGGTGCGCGCCGTCGCCGCCCTGCGCTATCACCGCGGCGGCACGCCCGCCTACGAGGCGCTCGTGGTGGACGACGGTTCGGATGACGGCACGGGTGACGCGGCCCGCGGGGCCGTGGCCGGTGCGCCGATCAGCGTGCGGCGTCGCGAGCCGCGCTCCGGCCCGGCCACGAAAGGGGCGGTCCTCGCCTTCGCCATGCCATTCCTGAAGGGCGACGTCATCGGCGCAATCGACGCCGACACCCGCGTCGAGCCGGCGTTCCTCGAGCGCGCCATGCGGGCGTGGGCGCGCGACCCTCGCGCGGACGCGCTCCAGGTGGCGCGCCAGCCTCGGAACGCGGCGGTCTCGTGGCTGACCCGCGCGCAGGCGGAGGAGCAGCTGATGGACATGGCCAGCCAGTGCGGCCGGTGGGCCACGGAGGGTACCGCCGAGCTGCGCGGGAACGGGATGTTTGTGCGGCGCGCCGCGCTCGAGGCCGTCGGGGGCTGGTCCGAGGGTGCGCTGACCGAGGACCTCGAGCTCTCGACGCGCCTCTCCGTGCACGGCCGGCACGTGACGCTGGCACCCGAGGCCGAGGTGCGCGAGGAGGCGGTCGAGACGCTCGGCGACCTGTGGCACCAGCGCCTGCGCTGGGCGGAGGGCAGCCTGCGGCGCCTGCTCGAGCACGGTCCGAAGCTGCTGGGCGGCTCGCTCCCGATGAGCCGCAAGGCCGATTTCCTGGCGTTCACCGGCGAGTTCCTCGTTCCGCCGCTGTTCGTTGCCACGATCGTCGCCTCGCTGCTCACCATTCCGCTGCCGCGGCCGGCCGATTGGACCGTGCCGTTCTCCCTGTTCGTCGGCTACGGGCTCGGCGTCTTCCTCCTCGCCCTCGGCGGGCTGGCGGCCAACGGCGAGCGCGGACTTCGACTGCTCGGTGGGGCGGCCCGCGGAGCCCTCTTCCTGTCGCATTGGCTGCTGGTCGTGCCGGTCGCCCTTGTCCGCATCGCCGTCGGGCGGCGGCCGGCCGGGTTCGTGCAGACGCCTCGGTCGGCCCGCCGGGAGGATCCGTGACGAAGCCGGCAGACCTGGTGATCCGCGGCGCGATCGTGGTCGCCGCTCGCTCGGGCGGCTTGGAGACGGCCGGCGCCATCGGCATCGCGGATGGGCGGGTCGTCAGCGTCGGCACATGGGACGACGTGCGCGCTGCCGCCGGTCTTCGGGCAGAGGTCGTCGACGCGCGCGACGCGGCCGTCATCCCGGGGCTGCACGACTCGCACATCCACCTCGCGGGGCTGGCTCGTGCACAGCGCGCCGTGCGCCTCGACGATGCCGCGGACGCGCGGGAGGTCGCCCAGCGTTTGGCGAGCGCGGTCGCCGGCACGCCGGAGGGCGCCTGGATCACGGGTCGTGGATGGAATGAAGCTCAGCTCTCGGCCGGGACCGATGCGCTGCACGCGGCGGTGGGGGAGCGTCCGGCATTCCTGAGCAGCCACGACGGACACTCGGCCTGGGCATCGGCGGCGGCGCGCCGCCTGGCCGGACTGGACCCGACGACGTCCGACCCCGCCGGCGGGAGGATCGAGCGCGACGAGCATGGCCAGCCGACCGGCATCCTGCGCGAGACCGCGTTCGACCTCGTGGCTCCGCACGTCGCGCGCCTCCAGGGCGAGGCGCTGCGCTCGCCGCTGGACGAGACCCTGCGCGAGCTGGCCAGCCTCGGCATCACCGGCGCGACCGAGGCCGGCGACTACACCGACGAGAACGGAACCGGCGCCGATGCCGCCTTCGGCGACTCGTATTCGTCTCTCACCGACCTGGCCGGCCTCGTCGACGGCCGAATGCGCCTCACGCTCGGCATTCCCGCCGACGCCATTGCGGCGGCCACCGAACGCGGGATGCGCACCGGCATGGCGCTCGTCGGGCGGCACACCATGCGCTTCGGGTGGGCCAAGGAGTACGCGGATGGGGCGCTGGGCTCCGGCACCGCCGCGCTTCTCGCGCCGCGGACCTGCGGCAATCGCGACACCGGCATCCTGCGCGTCTCGGCCGACGAGCTCGACGCCCTCCTCGTCGCATCGCGACCGGCCGGGATTGCCCTGGCGATCCACGCAATCGGCGACCGGGCGGGCCGAGAGGTGCTCGACGCGCTCGCGCGGGCGCCTTCGCGAAGGGCCGGCGTGCCGAACGACCGGATCGAGCACGCTCAGCTGTTGCAGGCAGCCGATGCGCCGCGCTTCGCCGGGCTGGGCGTCACCGCCAGCATCCAGCCGATCCACGCCGCGGCAGACCGCGACCTCGTCGAATCGTGCTGGGATGGTCGCCAGCACGACGCCTACGCATGGCGATCGCTGGCCGACGCCGGCGCGCTGCTCGTGGCCGGCTCGGACGCGCCCGTCGAGTCGGCGAATCCGTGGCTCGGCACATTCGCGGCCGTCCATCGGCGCAGCCCAAATGACGGCCGAGACGACTGGCGGCCGGTGCAGGCCCTGTCGTTGGCCGAGGCGCTCGCCGCCTACACGCTCGGTCCGGCCCGGGCGATCGGAGCCGCCGATGAGGGTCATCTCCACATCGGCGCGCGCGCCGACCTCGCCGTCCTGTCGATCGGCCTCGAGGACCTGCTCCGGGCCGATGAGGCGCTGGCGGCCGTCGGCTCCGAGCTGACCATGGTCGCCGGACAGGTCGTCCATCGGTCCTGACCGCATTGCGGCACGCCATCGCACAAAGGTACGATGCTCGCCGGACGAGCAATCAATTGGAGGCTGCGCGGTGAGCGAGCGCGACGACCGTCGAGGATTCGACATCGGCACCGACGAGAGCATGCCGGTCGGCCCAGGGGAGCCAACGAGCTTCGACGCGACCACCCTCGACTTCGGACACTATGCCGGCCGCAAGATCGCGGAGCTGGTCACGCTCGACCCGGACTACCTGCGCTGGCTGGCCAGGCACCCATCGGGATTCCGCTACCGCGCAGAGATCGAGCGCGTGCTCAAGGCGGTCGTCCCGCGCGCCGGCGACTGGGAGCGCTGAGGCGTGCTCGTCATCGTCGACCTCGCGGTGGCCGGCGAGCAGCGGCCGCCCGACGACGCGATGGTGCGGGTCGAGGTGCGCGATACCACCTATGCCGATGCTCCGGCCATCACGCTCGGGAGCGCGACGGGCCGGGTCCGCGGTCAAGGCAGCTGGATCGAAACGGTGGAGGTGGAGCTCGACGAGCTGCCGGATGGATGCACCGTCTTTGCCCACGTTGACGTCGACGGCGATGGGCGGGTCAGCTCCGGCGATTACCTGACGACCCAGTCGTACCCGGTCCCACCGGGGTCCGAGCCGCGGCTGACGGTCGAGGTGCGGCCGATCTGACGGGCGTTCCGTCGGGATCGGCAGGATCCGCAAGCCAGTCGGCGATGGCCCGGCTGATTTGCTGCTCGGTGCGTTCCTCGACGAAGAGGAACTCGCCTGCGGTGTTGACCTCCAGGAAGACATATTCACCGTCCGGCGTCCGCCGCATGTCGATGGCGCCGTAGACCAGCCCGAGCCGCCGCATGAGGGTGCGCAACCGATCGGCGATGGCCTGCGGGAGCTCCGCAGCGGCGGTCCGGGCCTGGCCGAGGCTCATGCGGAAGTCGACCTCGTAGTCGGTCCCGCGCGCGTCGATGGCGGCCGGAAAGATCCGATTCCCCACGACCGTAATGCGCAGGTCCGCCTCGGCGGGGATGAACTCCTGGAAGATCACCGGGGCCAGGCGGACGGCGTCGAGGCTCTCGAGCTCGCCCTCGCGGACGAGGCGCGTCTCGCGCCAGACGGCGTGCGTGGCGGAGAAGGTCTTGAAGATCGTGCGGCCGATGCCATGCGATTCGATGAACGCCCGCGCGCGGTCCGGATCGGAGGTGATGAGGGTGCGCGGCACGCGCAGCCCGACCTCGGCCGCCACGCGCAGCTGATGCGCCTTGCGACCGGCCACCTCGTCGCGGTGTGGCGGGTTCATCCAGGGAGCGTCGATGAGCTGCCACAGGCCGTTGAGCGCCTCGTTCCACTCGTTCGTCGTGAACATGCGGGCGTCGAAGTCGGTGACGCTCGACGGATCGGGGACCTGCGGACGGCGCCACCAGACGGAGCGCAGCGCCCCGAGGTCGATCGGTCGCCCCTCGAGGCGGTACTCGAGCCGCGGCGCGACGGGGTCCTCGTAGTCGATGGTGAGCGTCGCCCGCCCCGGAAGGTCGGAGAGGGTGAGGAGCAGCACCTCGTGCTGCCCCTCCTCGAGGAGGCCGATCACGCGTGACGCGTGCGGGTCCTCCGGGTACGAGATGACGACGATCATGCCCCGGATGCCTTGTCGTGGGCATCCATCGCCTGCTTCAGCAGGCCGGCAGTCTCGTCGTACTGCGCCTGGAGCTGCTCACGCGCGGCCTCGACCTGCATGAGCTGGTCGGCGAGCACCGCGAGCCGGGCGTCGAGATCGGCCGCGGCGGCCTCCAGCTGCTCCGGTTGCTCGGCGGCTCCCGGTGCCTGGTGCGGCGTCGTGACCGCGAACGGCAACCGGCCGATGACGCCGGGCTGGACCGGGTTGATCAGCGGTCCCGGCCCGGGCTGGAGCGGATCGGTGGCGGCCAGCTTGCCCCACGGCGGGTCGAATGCGACCTCCTTGATCCTGTCCTTGATCAGCTCCTTGCGGGTGTCGTGGATCAGCTCCTTGCGGGTGTCGGCCCAGATGTCCTTGGTCAGCTCCTTCTTCGTGTCCCACGGACCGTCCTTGAGGTGGTCCTTCACCAGCTCCTTCTTGATCTTGGGCGGGCACATCGTATTGGCGGTGGCGATGTCGCCCGCGCTCAGCGTCGTGCGCTGCCCGATGACCGCCGAGGCCAGGATCGGCGTGATCGTGTCGGATCCGTCGATGGAGAACGCGTTCCGCGGGTAATGCATGATCGATCCGTAGTCGTACGGGCCGATGTCGTCGCCATCGGTGATGTGCTGATTGAAGTTGTGCTCGTAGCCTGGCTGGATCTTGGTCCAATTGATCGTGACGTGGGCGTCCCGATCCTCTCGGCTCTGCTCGTGCCAGAAGCCGACCGCATGGCCGATCTCGTGGATCGTGTTCCCCTTCGTGCAGCCGGCCTCGAGGTTGATGAACTGCTGCCCGCCGCGCTTCCCGACGTGTGACGAGCAGCCCGTCCACGGTCGGAACGTGACGTAGTCGGTCTGGGTGGTTCGGGCGACGAACGTGAAGTTCGTCTTGTCCTGCCAGTGCGCGATGGCGTCGGTGACGCGCGCCTGGTTCGGCAGCGCCGGGTCGATGGTGTATGGGACCGTGCAGTTCGGCCACCGGTACTGAGAGCCGGTGATGATGACCCCTCGCGCCACCTCGCCCGACATCTCGTGGCGGAGCTGCTCGGTGGTGCGCTCGACCTCCTCCTCGGTGCCGAGGATGATGTCGCCTTCGAAGATGGCCAGCCCGTCGAGGACGACGTACTGGACGGCCTTGCCACGGAACGTGTTGCCCTCGATGAGGGCGGTCCTCACGTCGGCGCTCGACCGGAATTCCTCGCCATCGGTGTCGTCCTTGTTTCGCCTCCTTCCGCGTGCACCGGATGCTCGCTTGGTGGGTTGGTCCTCGTCAGAGGGACCGTTGCGCGGCTCGGCCATGCGCAAACTCCTTAGGACGGGTGCCCTGCCCCGCCCTCGGGACGACCGACACAGGTCGCCCTGGATCGACCCGGACACTTTCCCACCCGGCTGGGGGAGAATCAATACCTACATGACTCTGAGTCTCAACAGGCTGGAATTGGAGGTGCGGCGCTGCGCCGGCAGATTCGAGAAGCACAGCCGGTCGGGCAGCGCTGCGCGTACACTCGCCCAATGGCAGAGGAGCTCCGCCCGGAGTCGCCATTCGGACTGCAGGGCGCGTACGAAAACATCTGGCACATCGCCGCGGCAGAGCGCTGGAGCGACGGTCAGCTGATCGGGCACCGCACCTTCTGCGGCCGAAACTATTCCGAGCCCGTGAAGCGGGGTGACCTCGCCGAGCTGAGTCAGGTCTGTTCGGACTGCACGGCCCAGGTGGCGCAACGGCACTGAGGCCGTATCGAAGCGGCGGGGTCGGCTCGATTGAGGGTATCGCGACCGTCGCCCAGGATCGCGGTCGTGAATCCGCTGGCGGTGAGCCATTCGGCGAGGACCGATGCGACTAGGGTCGCATTAGAGTTCTCTCGGGGAGCCGCGGTGATGTTGAGCCTGTTGGTGTCGCGATGACCGTGTGGCTCGATCGCCGGGGGTGAGACATTCACAACGGGGCCTGGATGGCCGCGACGACGCCGGCGTCGTAGAAAGGATCGCCGCCCGGCACCTCCGGAATGATCGCCTGGCGGCGGACGTAGAGGAGCTCCCGCGGTGCGATCGGTGAGTCCTGGTACCGGAGGAGCCGCCATCGGCCATCGGCCGACTCGCCGACCGTCTGGAGATGTTCGGTCTGGGCGAAGTGCTTCACCGGCCCGATCCCCGGACCCTCGATGAAGAACGGCGTGCCGGCCGGCACCGTCCATCGCTCATAGCGCTCGCGGAGCGGCAACGGCATCCAAGCCTCCTCATCGGACTCGGGCTGGTTCTGGTGGAGCAGCGGCCAGGGATCGAGCCGCAGGCCGCGGCTGATGTCGAAATGGAGATGTGGCCCGGTGGCGTGGCCGGTCTGGCCCAGGGTGCCGATCTGCTGGCCGCGGATCAAGAGGGTGCCGCTGACGACGAGGATCGTCTCGAGGTGTGCGTATCCGGTGCTCCACGCATCGCCGTGGTCGATCCGTACGATGCCGGCGCCCGCCGACGCCGCATCGAATCCAGCTCGCGTGACCCGGCCATCGGCCATGGCAAGAATCGGATCGCCGGGCTGGCCGCCGTTGTCGATGTCCAGCCCGTCATGTGAGCCGAACTGCGGGAAGGACATGTCAGCGAATACGCGGGTCACCACGAACCGCGATTCCGGGTCGGGAACATGCAACGGGCCGATCCGGCCGATGACCGGATTGCCGAACTTCATGGCCCGAAGTTTCCTACTCGCGGCGGCCTGGGTCCAGCCTGAAACCAGCCCCGTACGCCGGCGCGGCGGCCCGTCTAGTCGGGACGGCCGCCGGGCTGCCGCTTTCCGGCCACGGGCCGCCTGATCGTGACGATGACTCGCCCCAGCACGATGGCCAGCGAGAGCGCGCCGATCATCGCGAACAAAGCCGATGGGGGAACGGCCACGTCGCCCGCACGCAGTGCTGTATTCGGCAGCTGAGGGGTTGCGGTTGGCACTGGGGTTGCGGCGATCGGCGTCGTCGCGCATGTCGGCCTGGTGATGATGTCGCTGATCATCGTCACGGTGCCGTTCCGGGCCAGCGCGCGACCGCTCACGGCCACGTTGGCGTTCAACGTGATGGACGTGAGCGCCAGGATGGTCCCCGCGAATGTCGAGCCCGATCCGAGCGTCGCCGAGCTGGTCACCTGCCAGAACACGTTACAGGCCTGGGCGCCGTTGATGAGGGAGACGACACTGGACGATGCGGTGACCAGGTCGGACGTCGCCTGGAAGATCCAGACGGCATCAGGGTTGTTCTGGCCATCGAGGATGACCGTCCCGGTCAGATCGAGCGTGGCGCCGCCGGCGTTGTAGACGCCGCTGACGAGAGTCCGGCCGCCGATCGTCGCGTCCGTGTCCGTCACGGGCCTGCCCGCCGCATCGTCGTACGCCGTCACCAGGGCGCCCTTGGCCTGCTCGGCGACGACGTCATCCGCGTGGATCTCCCCGATCACGGTTCCGTTCGGCGGTCCCCCGAAGCCGTTCACCGCGGCAGCCGGGTCAATACCCAGGTTCCCGGTCACGACCGTGAGCCCGGTGTTCTCGATGCTCGGCGTTCCCGCCAGCACAGCGAACGGATCGGCCGATCCGAGCCCGACGGGCTGCAGACCACCAGCCGACGTGGTTCCAGCGGCAAGCATGCCGAGTGCGAGAGCGGCCGTCAGGGCAGCTGGAAGCATGACCCGTGCGCCGTGGACCCGTGTCTTCATGTGCCGCCTTCGTGTTCTATGGGTCACCAGTGTGCGGAGCAGCGAGCCGGCGGTCATTACAGTCCCGTCATCTCGACCCCGTACGTCTGCCGGATCGGCGTTGCGTCGACTCCGGTACTTCGTGCCTGCTGGCCAACGTCGATCATACTGCAGCCATGGCCTCGTACACGGTCAACAAGGGCGCGGTGGCACGAGCGCGGCGCCTGATCGATGCGCCAGTACGTGCTCGACAGCGACTGGGGCGAGGCTCAGCCCTCGGCCGAGGATGAGAATGCGTACCTCGCATCCCACTCCTGGGATGAGTACGCCGAATGGCATCTCGGGCTGACCCATCGCGCCACCGAAGAGACGAAGGCCAGGTACGCGTTCGTCTATGGCGACTTCCGACGGATCCATCGGACTGGCCTGATCGCATGCCAGTATCGAGCGGCGGAGTGGCGTCACAAGGACGTCGAGCTCGCCGCACATGAGCTCCTTCAGCTGCTGGATGAGCGAAGCGCCTGATCGCCCGCTGCGGCCGCCGGGACCGCACACCGCCGCGACCGAGCCCTGGGGGAGGTAGGGCGGGCGGGTTGTTATCTTAGCTAACAAGCCCTGCGTCGAGTGGCTATGCTGCGGAGCAGGGCCGGAGGGGCAGAGAGCGTAGGGCGCTCGCTCCCTCCACGCGGCAATCTGCGCAACCCTCCGGCCTACCACCTGATGCGCCGATGCCGAGCTGGCCGGCATCAGGCTGCGCCCATCGCCTGCTCGATGCCGTCGAGGATCAGGTCGAGCCCGTACTCGAACTCGTCCGCGAAGTCGTAGCCCGGCTTCATGGCGTGCTCGGTGATGAAGTCGGCCAGGTTTGGATACGCGTTGAGAGGAAACGGCTGGAGCATGCTCTGCGACAACTCGACGATGTCGTCCGTGGATTCGAACGGCAGGTTCATCTTCGTCAGGGCGAAGCCATAGATGTAGGCGTCGAGCAGGGAATAAGCGTGGGCGGCCATCACCATGTCGAAGCCTCCCGCGCGCAGGCTGCCGATGACGGCATCGTGGTGCTGCAGGTTGGCCGGCCCGGGGTTCGTCCGCGACTCCATCAGGCCGATTGCCCACCGGTGGCGCAACAGGGCGTCGCGCAACGAGATGGCCCGCACGCGCATGGCCGTCTTCCAGTCGGGCCCGATGGGAGGTAGATCCATCTCGGCATAGACGAGATCGACAATCCCATCGACCATGTCGTCCTTGTTGGCCACGTGGCGATACAGCGCCATCGGCCCGACCTCGAGCTCCTGGCCGAGCTTGCGCATGGTCAGCGTCTCGAGGCCGCCCGCATCGGCAAGCGCGATCGCGGCGCGCAGGACCCTGTCTCTCCTCAAGGGGATCCGGCGCTCGGCCGGCCGCCGGGCTTCCGTACTCATCGGCTCCTCCTGTCTCCCTAAGCGTACTACGTAAACTTCAGGCTTGACGTCTCAATGTGTACATCGTAGTGTACAGCATACGCTTACAAAGTACACATACCGGAGGGCAGTCATGAAGGCAATCACTCAAGACACGTACGGCACCGCCGCCGTCCTGCAGTCACGGGAGATCGACAGGCCAGAGATCGGCGACGACCAGGTGCTGGTTCGCGTTCGGGCAGCAGGGGTCAACCCGGCCGACTGGGCGGTCATGAGCGGCCTGCCGTACATTGCCCGACCGGCCTACGGGATGCGCAAGCCGAAGGTCGCGGTCCGCGGGACGGACGTGGCGGGAGTCGTCGAGGCCATCGGCAGCAGCGTCACGCGGTTCATGCCGGGCGACGAGGTCTTCGGATCCTCCAATGGCTCGTATGCCGACTACGCGGCCGCTTCGGAGGATCAGCTTGCGCCGAAGCCGGCCAACCTGACGTTCGAGCAGGCGGCGGCAACTCCCATGGCCGGCCTCGTCGCCCTCCAGGCGCTGCAAGGCGTTCGAGCCGGTCAGAAGGTCCTGATCAACGGCGCATCCGGCGGCATCGGCACCTTCGCGGTGCAGATCGCCAAGGCGCTCGGCGCCGAGGTGACCGGCGTGTGCAGCACGCGCAACGTGGACCTGGTCCGATCGATCGGCGCCGACCATGTCGTCGACTATACCCAGGAGAACTTCACCGAGACGGGTCAGCAGTACGACCTCATCCTCGACAACGTGTCGAACCACTCGCTGTCCGACCTGCGGCGCGCACTCACGTCCACCGGGATCCTGGTGCCGAACGGCGGACGATTCGACAAGCGCTGGTTCGCCAGCGGCGGTCGCCTGATCGGCGGCATGGTCATGTTCCGGTTCGTGAGCCAGACCCTGCGCACCTTCATCCTGTCGCCGAAGTCGGCGGAGCTGATGGTCCTCAAGGAGCTGATCGAGTCCGGCAAGGTCACGCCGGTGATGGACCGCACGTATCCCCTCAATGAAACCGCGTTGGCGATCAGTCACGTGGGGGAGGGACACGCTCGAGGAAAGACCGCCATCTCCATGTGACCCACCCATCCCGGGACGTTAGCTATCCAACCTCGCGGCGGCCCGAGCCCCCGCACACACCAACCGACGGAGGAACCAGTGCAATCAACCTTCCAGGGCCGATCCGGCCCAGACCTCCACAGAACGACCGCGCGAGTCGTGGGGGTCCTCTTCCTGGCGGCGTTCCTTGCGTATGGCGGAGGGACGGCAGTGCTCTCGTCCGTCCTCGATGCGCCGGGCTACCTGTCCAACCTTGCATCGAACGCAACGCAGCTGAGAATCGGCGCGATCCTCATGCTGGTCAACTCGCTCGTGGTCGCCGCCATCGGAGTGCTGATGCTCCGCGTCGCGAGGCCCCACAGCGAGGTCATCGCCTTCGGATACCTGGGTGCCGCGGACCTCACGAACGACGGCGCTCGCATCCGACGGGATGCGAGCGAACTGCTGGGTCATGGATGCGATGATGTCACGGAGCATCGCCGACCGACTCGGTTACGGTCCGGTGACTTATCATGCAACGGAGTGGAGGCCTTGACGGCATGAACAGGCATCTTCGCTGGTTGGCGACCATCTGCATGGTCGCCCTTGTGCTCGCCCTTGCGGCCTGCACCGCCGATGACGGCGGCAGCACGGCGCCATCCGAGTCCGCGGACGAACCCGCGCCATCCGAGTCCGCCGGCGGCGGCGAAACCTCTGACTATCCGACGGAAGACATCCAGATCATGGCGCCGGCCGATCCGGGCGGCGGCTGGGACAGCACGTCGCGCGCGATGCAGCCGGTCCTAGAGGAGGTTGGTGGCGTCGGAGCCGAGGTCTACAACGTCGGTGGCGCTGGAGGCACCATCGGCCTCGCGCAGTTCGCCGAGGAGACTACGGGTGATCCGCACCAGCTCATGGTGATGGGCCTCGTGATGGTCGGCGGGATCCTCACCAACGATTCGCAGGTGACCCTCGACGACGTGACGCCGATCGCCAGCCTGACCGCCGAGCAGGAGGCGATCGTCGTGACCGCCGACTCGGAGTACGAGACGCTCGAGCAGCTGGTCGAGGCCTGGACGGCCGATCCGACCTCCATCGCATGGGGCGGCGGCTCGGCCGGCGGGACGGATCACATCCTCGTTGGGCTGCTGGCCCAGGAGGCGGGGATCGAGCCGTCGGGCATCAATTATGTCGCCCACTCGGGCGGCGGCGAGGCAGTCAACGCCATCCTGTCCGGGGCGGTGACCGCCGGCGTATCGGGCGTGAGCGAGTTCGTCGACCAGGTGGAGGCCGGTGAGATGCGCTTCCTGGCCGTATCCGGCGAGTCGGCACCGGAGGGCATCGATTCGCCCACCATCGCCGACGCTGGCTTCGACGTGGTCCTCGAGAACTGGCGCGGCGTCATGGGCGCTCCCGACCTCTCCGATGCCGATCGGGAGGCCGTCGTCGGCCTGATCACCGAGATGCACGACTCGGAGGCGTGGCAGGCGGCGCTCGAGGAGAACGGCTGGAGCGACTTCTTCCAGGCCGGCGATGAGTTCGCCACGTTCCTGGGCGAGGAGCAGACCCGGATCCAGGGCGTCCTGACCGACATCGGGCTGGTCGGGGGCTGAGTCGAGCGATGACGGTCAGCGAGCGGGAGGCGGAGAGGGTCGCGTCAAGCGGGCTCCTCGGCCCCCGGCTCGCGGCTGTCGCACTCGTCGTCCTCTCCATCGTTCTCATCTGGTCGGCGCTCGGGATCCGGCGGGGCGGCGGCTTCAACGTCATCGGACCGGGCACCGTCCCGTTGGTCGTGGCGGTCATCCTCCTGGTCCTGTCGGTCATCCTCGTTGTGCGAACGACGGTGGCGCCGGACGTCGACCTCGGCGAGCGAGCCAATGAAGAGGAACTCGCCTGCTACTGGCCGACCGTCGGCCTGGTTGCCGTCGCGCTCGTCGGCTACGCGGTGGCACTCGACGGCGTCGCGCTCGGACCGCTGCAGGTGCCCGGCATCGGCTTCGTGGTCGCCACGGGCATCTTCCTGCCTGTCGTGTCCCTCATCCTCGGCAGCCGGTCGATCGTGCGCGACGTGGTCGTCGGCTTCGGCCTCGCAATCGTGGTCTACGTCGGGTTCACCGAGTTCCTCGGCGTGCGTCTGCCCGCCGGGGTGCTGGACCTGATCGGGTAGCGGGGAGAACCGGAGCGTGGAGGTGCTCGCGGATCTGGCCGGCGGATTCGCTACCGCGCTCTCATTCGAAAACCTCCTCTTTGCCGCCGTAGGCGTCACGCTCGGCACGCTGGTGGGAGTGCTGCCCGGCATCGGTCCGGCACTGACCGTCGCGCTCCTGCTGCCGCTCACCTACAACTTCGACCCTACCGGCGCCTTCATCATGTTCGCGGGCATCTACTACGGCGGCATGTACGGCGGCTCGACGACCTCGATCCTGCTCAACACGCCCGGCGAGTCCGCTTCGGTGGTCACCACGATCGAGGGCTTCCAGATGGCGAAGCGCGGGCGCGGCGGCGCTGCGCTCTCCAGCGCGGCCATCGGCTCCTTCGTCGCCGGAACGATCTCTACCCTGGCGATCACGTTCCTCGCGCCGGTGATCGCCGGCTTCGCGCGCTCGCTGCAGCCGGCCGACTACGTGGGTTTGATGATCCTGGGCTTCACCAGCATCACCGCCCTCCTCGGCCGCTCGCTGCTGCGCGGGATGCTGAGCCTCTTCCTCGGCCTGTTCATCGGCCTGCTCGGGGTCGACGTCACCAGCGGGCAGCAGCGCTGGACGTTCGGCGTGCCGCAGCTGCTCAACGGGCTGGATGTGGTGGTCGTGGCGGTCGGGCTGTTCGCGGTGGGGGAGGCACTCTACGTTGCGTCGCGCCTGCGGCACGACAAGGAGGAGATCGTCCCGGTGCGCGGCTCGCTTCTCATGAACCGCGACGAGTTCAAGCGCTCGTGGAAGCCGTGGCTCCGAGGGACGGCGATCGGCTTCCCGATCGGCGCGCTGCCCGCCGGTGGTGCGGAGATCCCGACCTTCCTGTCGTACGGGCTGGAGAAGCGGCTGAGCCCCAAGGCGCCGTGGGGCAAGGGTGCGATCGAGGGCGTCGCCGGCCCTGAGGCCGCCAATAACGCCGCATTCTCCGGCGTGCTGGTGCCGCTGCTGACGCTTGGCATTCCCACCTCTGCGACCGCGGCCATCCTGCTGGTCGCCTTCCAGGTCTACGACCTGAACCCCGGGCCACAACTGTTCACGAACTCGCCGGAACTCGTCTGGGCGCTGATCGCCAGCCTGTACATCGGCAACGTCATGCTGCTCGTCCTGAACCTGCCGCTCATCCGGCTGTGGGTGAAGATCCTGGCGATCCCACGTCCGCTCCTGTACTCGGCCATCCTTGTCTTTGCGACGCTCGGGGTCTACAGCCTCGCGAACTCGCTCATCGACGTCCTGGTCATGTATCTCATCGGCGTCGTCGGCTTCTTCATGCGCCGCTACGACTTCCCGGTGGGACCGATGATCCTGGGGGTGATCCTGGGGCCGATGCTGGAGAAGCAGCTGCGTAACGCCCTCCAGATCAGCCAGGGAGACCTGAGCGTGTTCGTCACCCGGCCGATCTCGGCCACCCTGCTGGCGCTCGCGGTCCTGGTCCTGGTGGTGCCATACCTGCCGCGTCTCATGGGCCGCGGCCGGCGCCTGGTATTCGGAAGCGGCTCGGACGACTGATCGGCTCGCCGCTGTGGCGCACCGGGGGCGGGACAGTCGCCGGCCGCGACGACGATGGTCATCACGACTCCAGCGCGGCCGCCGGGCCGCCGACTCCTGATACCAC
>CAYYDA010000005.1:0-21809 GCA_964470495.1 uncultured Steroidobacteraceae bacterium
CGCCAGCCCGGCGAGGGCGGCGGCCGGCCTGCTGGGGAGCGGATCGGTCGGTGGTCGCGTCGTCATCGGCGTCGATAAGCCTACGCGTCTCACGAAGTCCTGTACGCATCGGCTGCCGGGAGGTAGCCTAGGGGCCGGCCAATTCGGCATCGTGCTTGCTGGTGGTGTGGCCATGGCGGGAATGCTCTGGGTGAGCGATCGTGAGCCCGGGATCCTTGACCTGTTCGGTGAGCTCCTTCCCGAAGCGGAGGTGCTCGCGCCGGACGAGCTCGAGGCACGCCTCGGCCTGGGACAGCGACCGGACGCCATGATCATCGACGGCACGCAGCTCCTCGGGCTGTCTCCGCGCCAGCGCACCGACCTCCTCGCACTGCCGCGCCTCCTCATCTGCACCGGCATCCTCTTGGCCTCGATGCCGATGAACCTCATCTCCGGACCCGGCGTCGCCGTGCTTGCCAAGCCGTTCTGCGTCGAGGACCTGGAGGCCGCGGTCGAATGGCTGCGCGGGTCGCCCGGCACGCTGCCGAGCCCATCGGCCCCGTTCGCCGCGCTGGTGCAGCGGCGGCGTCCGCGACGGCTGCGAGGACGGCTGCCAACGGCCTGATCGGCCGCCCTATCATCGGGCACATGGCGGATCGGATCGACCTGCGCTCGGACACGGTGACCCTGCCCAGCGCCGCCATGCGACGCGCCATGGCCGAGGCAGAGGTCGGCGACGACCAGTACGGCGAGGACCCATCCGTCAACCGGCTCCAGGACGAGGTGGCCGCCCTGCTCGGGTCCGAGGCGGCGCTCTTCCTGCCCTCGGGGACGATGGCGAACCAGGTCGCCCTGCGCAGCCTCACGCGACCGGGCGACGACGTGCTCGTGCCCACCGACTCCCACATGGTCCTGCACGAGACCGGCGCCGGCGCGGCCAACGCCGGCGTGCAGTTCAGCGCCATCGGCGCAGGAGGAACCTACGACGCCGATGCGGTCCGCGACGCGATCAAGCCAACCGGGCACGTCGTCTATCCGCCGACCACCCTGCTCGTGGCCGAGAACACCCACAACCGCGCCGGCGGGATCATCTTCCCGGCAGATACGCTGGGAGCGGCGCTGGAAGTCGCTCGCGAGCACGGGCTGGCGACCTACCTCGATGGCGCGCGGCTTCTGAATGCGGCGATCGCGAGCGGGCGCGCGGCGGCTGAGTTGAGCGCGGGCTTCGACCTCGTCGGGATCTCGCTCAGCAAGGGGCTGGGGTGCCCGGTGGGGTCCGTGGTGGCCGGCTCACGCGAGGTCATCGGGCGCGCGCATCGCTATCGGCGCATGGCCGGCGGGGCGATGCGACAGGCCGGCATCCTGGCCGCAGCCGGCTCCTACGCGCTCGCCAACAACGTCGAGCGCATTGCCGAGGACCACACCGATGCGCACCTGCTGGCGACCGAGCTGCTGCGCGGCGACGACGTCGAGCTCGACCTGGCGACGGTGCAGACGAACATCATCGTGTTCGGCCTCGTCGAGCGGCGCGGCGTGCCCGACGCGGCGACGTTCGTCGAGCAATGCCAGGACCGAGGGGTGCTGCTCAACGCCCTCGGACCGCGCACCGTGCGCGCCGTCACCCACATGGGCGTGACCGCCGACGACTGTCGGGCCGCCGCGAAGGTCATGCGCGCCGTCGCCGACGGGCGCTGACGAGCCGGGGAAGCCTTAGACCTGGTCCATCCGCTCGACCTTGGCGTGGGGATCGAGCGTCAGGGACGCGGAGTTGATGCAGTAGCGCAGCCCGGTCGGCTGGTCGCGCGCGTCGTCGAATATGTGACCGAGATGGCCGCCGCAGCGGGCGCAGTGCACCTCGGTGCGCTTCATGAAGAAGGCTCGATCCGTCTCCGTCTCCACCGCGGCGTCGTCCGCCGGCTCGTAGAAGGACGGCCATCCCGTGCCTGAGTCGAACTTCGTGGCGGCGTCGAAGAGCTCGGCCCCGCACCCGGCGCAGCGGTACACGCCGGAGCCGTGCTCGTCCCACAGCGCGCCGCTGAACGCGCGCTCCGTTCCCTTCTCGCGCAAGACGCGGTACTGCTCAGGGGTGAGCTCAGCCCGCCACTCGGCATCCGACTTGGTGATCTTCTCGGTCGTCATGCAATAAGCGTACGTCCGATTCGGCGATCCGTCTCAACAAGCATCGCCGCATGTCCCATCGGCGGTCGGATGGAGGACCGATGTGATGGCAGGCCCGGGGCGTGGATGGCCGCGAACGCCTGGCGCTTTGGATTCGTGATGAGCTACCCGCCAGGCACGTTCGACCTGACCTGCTACGACTACGAGCCGTGGCACTACCGCTACGTGGGTCGCGGCCTGGCGGCCGAGATCGCCGGGACCGGGCGCACGCCGCGCCAGGTCCTGTGGGAGCTCCAGTAGCGGCCTAGACTTGGCCGGATGCCTGCCACGCGGATCCTCCTGGCGCCGGGCGCCTCCGGCACGATCGATAGCCTGCGCGCTCACGAGCGCGGCCTGGTGGCCCGCGGATTCGACGTGCGCCTCGTCGAGCTGCCGAAGGGTCGTGCCGAGCGCGCCCTCCCGGTCTACGGGGCCGCGCTCGACGACGAGAACGCAGCTGCCACCGTCATCGGCGGGCACTCGTTCGGGGGCCGGGTTGCCTCGTTGCTGGCTTCCGAGCGGCCGGTGGCAGCGCTCGTCCTGCTGTCGTACCCCCTTCACGCGCCGGGGCGGCGCGAGGCGTGGGACGAGCGGACCTCGCATTGGCCGCGGATCGCGTGCCCGGTGCTCCTGCTGTCGGGCGAGTCCGACCCGTTCGCCGACATCACGCTGCTGCGTAGCGCGGTTGATCGGCTTCCGAAGGCCGACCTGATCACTTATCCGCGCGTCGGCCACGGGCTGGCACCCGTGCTCGACCGTGCGCTCGACGAGATCGCCGGCTTCATCCATCGCAATACCTGACGCTATCTGGCAGGAATCGGCGCTATCCTCGCGCCAATGCGCGCGTCACGCCTGGTCCAGCTGCTCCTGTTCCTCCAGACCCGAGGCCGGACGACGGCCGCCGTCCTCGCGCGCGAGATGGAGGTCTCCGAGCGGACGATCCATCGCGACGTCGAGGCGCTCAGCGCGGCGGGGGTGCCGATCTATGCCGAGCGCGGGCCACATGGCGGCATTCAGCTCATCGATGGCTATCGCACGCGCCTGACCGGCCTCACCGGCGACGAGGCCGAGGCCCTCTTCCTGTCGGGCCTGCCCGGTCCTGCGGCCGAGCTGGGGCTCGGGACCGTGGTGGCCGCGACGCGGCTCAAGGTCCTCGCCGCCCTGCCGTCCGAGCTGCGCGTGCGCGCCTCGCGCCTCGTCGAGCGCTTCCATCTCGACGCCGCCGGCTGGTTCCATGCCAGCGAGGCCGTCCCGCACCTCGCCGCATTGGCCGACGCGGTCTGGGAGGCGCGACACGTCGAGATCACCTATCGGCGCGGTAACAGCGATGTCGAGCGCTCGCTGGATCCGCTCGGGCTCGTGCTCAAGGCCGGGATCTGGTATCTCGTGGCTGCCTCCGACGGCCAGGTCCGGACGTACCGCGTCTCCCGCATCCAGAGCGCGACGGCGGGCATGGAGCCGGTCACCCGGCCGGCCGACTTCGATCTCGCCGCCTATTGGGCCGAGTCGATCTCCGCCTACGAGCGCGATGCCCCGCGTGTGACAGTCACCATCAGGATCGACCCAGCCGTCATCTCCGTGCTTGCCGACGCGGTCGGCATCCAGGCGGTCCGCGCGGCCGAGACGATCCCGGCGACCGACCGGGACGGCTGGGTTCACCTGCGGGTGACTGCGGACTGGCCCGAGGAGGTCCCCGGCCGGCTCATCGGACTCGGCAGCCGGGCCGAGATCCTGGATCCCCCCGAGATCCGCGAGCGCGCCATCATCCTCGCCCGGCGCATGCTCGAGCGCCACGGAGCCCTCTAGCGCCGATCGACCGCCTTTGCCGGCCGGCGTACCCAGCGGATCGATCGTTCGTGCTTTACGAGCCGACGGCGCATGTGATCGGCTACGGCGCGCTCTCGATCGTCGGCGAGTGCGAGAATGAGGTCCAGGCTCAACATCGGTCTGTCGTCCTTCGCTTCGTGTGGTGCGAGATCACGATACCGATGGTTGCTGCCAGATCCTGTCATGTACTCGACGCGTCCCTAGAGCGCCCCTACAACGGTCGTGAAGAGCGAGACCAGCAGCCAGCCGATGAACCCGAGGATGAGCGCGACCGCCCCGATCAGCCCCAGCAGGACGAGCCACTCGTTGCGGGTAGAGAGGTCCGGTTGCTCGAGATGGCGGCGCATGAGGCCGAGGTTGCGGGTGTTCGCCTTGAACCACAGGTCGAAGGCGTCGCCCGCGATCGGGATCGAGCCCACGGCGAGATCGATCGCGGAGTTGGCGAGCATGCGCGCGACGACCACGCGGGGCAGCCCGAGGCGCGCACCGCGCCACACGACGAACAGCCCGATGCCGCCGCTGACGAGGTCGCCCACGACCGGCACGAAGCCGATGACGGCATCGATGCCGAAGCGACGGCCGCCGGTCCCGGGCACCGGAATGCTGTTGTCGAGCAGCCAGGCCAGGGTCTCGACCTCGGCCAGGGCGCGCGACTGAACGGGCCGGGCCGGAGGGATGCGCGTGACACGTGCCATGCGCGAACCGGCATGCAGGACCGGTGCCCGTGCGGCTTGACTGATCGGCGACACTGGCTGGCGTGAACGCCGCTCAGCCCGCGACCAGCGGGGTACCGTCTCTGACCACCACGGCTCGCGTGCCGCTGGTGGGAGTGCTCCGCGCCCTCCTGTTGGGGGAGGCCATGCTCGGGCTTGCAGTGGCCGTCTTCCTGAGCTTGGTCGCCGCCGCCCTTGGCGACTTTCTCGGGGGCGACTCGGGACGAGCCACTGAGGAGCGGCTGCGCTTCGCGGCCAGCGGCGCATTCCTGTTCGCCATCGCGGCGGCGATCGCTTCCCGCGGCGCGCGTCGCCGGCGTACCTGGGCATGGACCCTCTCCGCGCTGCTGCAGCTCGTGCTGGCGATCGGCACCGGCGTCGGGATCATGGTGGCGTCGTGGCACCCTCTCTACCTCATCGGCTTCGGCCTGGCGGCCGTGGTGATGCTGGTCCTCTCGACGGCGTCGGTCCGCCGCGCGCTCGGCCAGGAATGACCGCCGGCTCCTAGACTGGGCCGGACGAAGATCCTCATCCGCGATGCCGTGCCGGGCGACTTCGACACCATCGGCGAGATCGCCGTCGCGGCCTACCGAACCATCGAACCGGATCTCGGCGGCTATGAGGTACGCCTGCGCGACGTCGCGGCCCGCTCGGAGCGGGCCACCGTGCTGGTGGCCTTCGTCGACGGGCGTCTCGTGGGCACGGCGACGTACGTCGGAGATCCCGCGAGCCCGTTGGCCGAGTCAGACGATCCCGACGATGCCGGCCTGCGGATGCTCGCGGTGTCGCCCGAAGCGATGGGCCTCGGCGCCGGCACGGCACTCGTGACGGAGGCGATCGCCCGGGCACGTGGCGACGGACGCCGGCGGCTCGTGCTCCTGTCGCGACCGACCATGAAGGCGGCGCACGCCATCTACGATCGGCTCGGCTTCGAGCGGGCGCCCCAGCTCGACGAGACCTGGGAGGACGCAACGCTGCTGGGCTTCGCGCTCGAGCTTTCCTGACAGGTCTCGTCAGGAATCGTGCCTAGACTGGCGGCATGGCCATGACGAATCCCCACGACCCGGGTCCGGAGGTCGCCTACCAGCGTGGTGAGGCGCACGCGATCGCGGCGCGCGAGCCGCTGAAGGTCGCGGATGCGACTGTCCGCATCGGCACGGCCTCCTGGACCGATCCGACCATGACCGCGCCCGGGGTGTTCTACCCACCCGATGCGGGGAATGCGGAGGATCGGCTCGTGTACTACGCCAACCAGTTCCCGATCGTCGAGGTCGACGCCACCTACTACGCGCTGCCCGCGCGACGGACCGGCGAGCTGTGGCTCGAGCGCACGCCCCCGGACTTCACCTTCGACATCAAGGCACACGCGCTCATGACGGGTCAGCCATCCGAGGTGAGCCGCCTGCCGAAGGACCTGCGCGAGGAGCTGCCGGCCGACATCCTCGACAAGAAGCGCGTGTACGCCCGAGACCTGCCGAAGGAGATCGAGGACGAGATCTGGACGCGCTTCTTCGACGGCATCGAGCCGCTGCGATCCTCGGGGAAGCTCGGAGCCGTCTTTCTCCAGTACCCGCGCTGGTTCTTTCCGACGAACGAGTCGCGCGACGAGATCGTCAAGGCTCGCGAGCGCATGGGTGACACTCCGTTCGCGGTGGAGCTGCGGCATGCGAGCTGGTTCAACGAGAAGAACGTCGGCCGCACCCTGGGCTTCCTCGAGAAGTACGAGATTCCGTTCGTCATGGTCGACGCGCCGCCCGGCACGAAGTCATCGGTCCCGCCGATGACGGTCGTCACCTCCCCGAAGCTGGCCGTGATCCGATTCCACGGCCGCCGCACCGAGACGTGGGAGCAGTCGGGCATCCCCGTCGTCGAGCGCTTCCGCTACCTCTATGGCGAGGACGAGCTCGGCGAGTGGGTCCCGCGCATCCGCGACGCTGCCGAACACGTGCCCGAGGTGCACATCCTGATGAACAACTGCTACGCCAATTACGGGACCACGAACGCGCGCGAGATCGCCGATCTGCTGGCCGCCGAGGTGCCACGGCTCGACGCCTGAGCCGGTACCCTACCTGGGTGGGGAAGGTACGCGGACCGCTCGCACTCGTCCTGTCGCTGCTCCTCGGAGCCTGCACCTTCCCGCTCGAAACCCCCACACCGCGGCCGACGCGCTCGGCCTCCCCCACCCCGTCACCGACGCCGATCCCGACGCCGTCTCCCTCGCCCACGCCCTCACCGACGCCCGAGCCCATCGCCCCCGACTTCGAGGCCGCTGACGTGGTTGCCACGACGATCGACGGATTACGCGTGCGGAGCCTCCCTGGTGCCGACCGCCCCATCGTCACCGGCCTGCTGCCGCTGGCGTTCGAGCTCCAGGTGGTGATGGGACCGATCCCGGTCGACGGGCTGGCCTGGTACCTGGTCGCAGATGCCGACGCTCGCGAGCCGCACTTCGGGGAAGGCTGGGTTGCCGCCGGCTACGAGCCGGAGCCGCTGCTGGCCAGCACGGGGCGCGTGGCTGAAGGTTCCGCGGCCGTCGCCTCAATGGCCCAGAACGGCGACGCAGAGCAGGGACCGATCGAGATCGGCGAGGGTGACCACGCGATCCGCTGGATCGGGCTCGACCCGGAGCGGCGGCGGTGCACGTTCACCGTCTCCATGGCCCCGGCCGGCGGTGGCGACCCGCTGCCGGCCATCCGCGCGACCGTCGGCACCGGCATCGACCGTGGCACGCTCCAGCCGCAGTCCTTTGCGGCGCTCGGCCTGCGCGGGCCGGTCTTCGTCAGCGTGGTCTCCGACTGCGCCTGGGCGCTGACGATCGTTCGCGTCCCGCCGACGCCGAGCCCCGACCCCAGCGCATCGGGGTGACGGAGCACAGCGCGAGGGTCCGTCAGCGGGCGGCGGCGCGAAGCGATTCGGTCAGCTGCGGCTGCTCGGGATCGTAAAGCAGGCAAACGAATGCGCGGTCGCCGTCGCTCCACGAAGCGTCCGACGGCGTGATCATCGAGCCATAGAAAACCGATGTCGCATATGGCTCGCCCACGTACGCCGTGAACGCCGGCTCGCAGATCTCAAGGAAGATCTCGTCCAGCTGGCTTGCCGTACCGGGTTGCGAACCCCAGGTCGCCTGGTCCGACTCGGTCGCCTCGGCACCGCGCAGGAGGCCACATCGGACGCATGCGGAATCGGTCTCCTCGTTGTCCGCGAAGCACCGCTTGCAGACCCAACGCTCGCTCATGGCGCCACATTAGCTCGCGGTCCACGCTCGTCGTGATGGAACTCTCGTACGAAGTCTTCCTGCGCGCGCGTCTCGACCGCCGTGGGGTGACGCAGCTGCCGAACGCGGCCGATGGCATCGTCCGGCGTCCAACCCCCGGCGACCAGGGCGCACGCAGCGACCGTACCGCTGCGGCCGACGCCGCCCATGCAGGCAACGGCGACGTTGCCACGGGCGCGAGCCGCCGCGATGGAGGCGAGGATCGCATCCATGGCCGCACCGTCGCGGGGCGGGGAGCCGTCCGGCATCGGACGCCGGTCGACCTCGATGCCGAGCGCCGCCGCGCGCGGCACGATGTCCAGGTTTCCCCATCGGTCCAGCTCGCGATCGTCCACCAGGAGGATGAGCCGAACGATGCCCGCGCCACGGAGGGCGGCGAGATCCGCCTCGAGGTCCCCGCGGTACACGCGACCCGGATAGCGATGCGAGGGGCCATGCTTGCCGGGCAGCACTGTCATCCCGACGCGGCCCGGGAGGTCATCGGCGAAGTCGGAGATCGGGATCCAGTCGATCCGCGGAGGCGGATCGTGGACCGTCACGCTCACCTAGCTGAGCTGCCCGTTCCCACGTGGGCAGAAGTGGCCCTGCGGATCGAGCGGCTGGCCGCAGAACGGACATGCCGCGCGTCCCGCTGAGAGCAAGGTCGCAGCATGCTGGACGAAGGCGCGCGCCGACGGCGCATCAATCCGGACGCGCAGGAGGTCCGGCCCGTCGTCCGAGTCGTCGGGAAGCTCGACGTACTCGCTGTCGTCGGTCGGCGTCTGCGCCTCGATCACGAGGGCCTCGCTGCCGGCATCCCACGCGAGCGCCATGGCGCCGACCCGGAAGAGCTCGACGATCGGCTCCTCCAGCCCGGGGCCGTCCGGCGCGGATGACGGAGGCGGCGCATCGACCGCGTCGAGGAGGTGGTCGATGCGCTCGGCGAGGGCGGCCACCTGGACCTTCTCGATCCCGACGCTGACGAGCGCATCGCCCTTCTTCGCCTGGAGGTAGAACGTACGGTCGCCGGGTTCGCCGACCGTGCCGGCGACGAATCGGTCAGGACCATCGAAGATGAAGAGGCGGCGTGTCATGGAACTCATCCTAGCGTTTGGCGACGCGGTACAGTTCCGGTGCTGATGAGCACTGCGGCCCACGCGAGGACGATCTGAGCCATGCGAGGACGGCTCCGCCGCCTGGGAGGGCGTGCGATGGCCCGGCGCCCTGGAGACGACGGCTCGTCAGTCCTCAACCTCCCCCCCAACGCCCTGCGAATCGGCGGGTGGGTGGTGGCCATCCTCCTGATCGCCGGCATCGCCGTGGTGGTCGGCATCCTCGGCGGTGATGCCGAGACTGGCCCGCTCGGAGCCTCGCCGTCGGGGTCTGCGGCCGCGGGCGCACCCGCAATCGCGTTCGGCACCGCGCTCGACCGTGCGACCGGCGAAGTGGCGGCCGACGCTCAGACCGATCGCTTCGCGGCAGGCGACACGTTCGCCTACTCGGTTGCGTCGCCAACGCCGCCAGCGGAGGTCTACGTGGAGGTCAGACGAACCGGCGGTGGAGCCGTCGAGATCGCCCAGGCTCCCGTCGAAGCGCAGCCGCTCCCGGACCCGGACGCGATCGCCTTCACGGTTCCGGCCGACGACCTTCTCGCCGTCTTCGGACCGGGCGAGTACCTGATGCTGATCTACGACGATCCCGAGGCCGATCCCCTCGCCGAGGGCACCTTCGTGCTCGTGGCCGCAGCCGTCAGTCCAGCCGCAAGCGCCTCAGCTTCCCCCTGACAACGAAGAAGGGATCGGAGACGTGCCCCATCTCCGATCCCGGTGGCAAGCCGGTGTGCCCATCCGACTCGTCGGCCGACAGCGTACGGTCCCCAGACCGCACCTGTCAACACTCAATTGACCGCCAGCGCCTCGCTCGTGAGCTCGTACGCCCCTCGGTGATCACCGGCGTCGGCCCGCAGGTCCGCCCACTCGCGCAGGACGTCCCGCAGCCGGCTTGGAACCCGGCTCGTGCGCGCCAACGCCGCGGCAGCCCCGAAGCGCTGCTCGGCCTCCGCGACCTGACCGTCGACGCGCATGGCGCGTGCCTCGGTCAGCATCGCGGCGAGGCGCGCAAGCTCGTTGCCGCTGCGCTGGGCGTAGCCCTGTGCGTCGGCCGCCAGGCGCAGCGCCCCCGCGGTGTCGCCGGAGGCAAGCGCAACCTGTGCCTGCGTGTCGGCCACGGCTGCCATCCAGCGCTGGTCGCCGGTCGCCGCGATCTGGGTCCGGGCGTCGCTGGCGAGCTCTCGTGCCCGCTCGATCTGTCCGGTCGCCAGGTATGCGAGCGCGAGGTCGTTCTCGATGCGCGCCGACTCGAAGATCGCACCGGCCGCGCGGTAGAGCGCCATGCCCTGGGTCCCGGCACGGATGGCGGCCTCGAAGTCCCCCACCTCCCGGTACCCTATGGCGAGATTGAACAGGAAGGCGGCTCGGCGGCGGTCGTCGAGATCGGCGGCCTGGCCGCGTGCCTCCTCGAGGTAGCTCAGGGCGCGTGCCGGTTGCCCGGAGCGCGACTCGACCGCCGCGAGCGAGGTGAGGAGCCGCATCTCGAAGTCAGGCTCGACATGGAGCCCGCTCCGCACCTGCTCGAGCAGCGCGGTCAACAGGCTGCGCGCGTCGGGCTCGTTGTCCGACTCGTAGAGGCCGTAGGCGAGCCAATAGCGCGCCAGGGCGGCGTCCGCCGGTCGGGACGCAAGCCCGTACAGCCGCGCAGCCTCCGATGCGGCCGCGATCGTCTCCTTGCCGTGATCCAGCCTCGCGAGCGCCTCCGCAAGCCCGCGCAGGAGATCGGCCCGTGATCCATCGTCGTTGACGTCCTCGAGCAGCGCTCGATAGCCGTCCGCGGCGGCCTGCCATTCGCCCGCCGCCAGCTGCATGTCCACCTCGAGGCGCGTCCACGCGGGATGCCCCTCGTCGATGAAGTGGCTGGCAGGCAGGTTGAGCCGCTCGGAGAGGAAGTTGAGCGCGACCATCGATGGCCGCGCGATCCCCGTCTCCAGCGCGCTCACATACGCCTTGGTGTAGCGCTCCCCGGCGAGCTGCTGCTGGGTGAGACCCGCACGGTGCCGCGCTTCGCGTATGCGAAGCCCGATGCGCTGTGCGAGCTCACGGTCCTTGTCGGTGGCTCGGGCACTCGTTCTGGTCCGTGGCATGGCGGCAGTCTACACCGGCTGGCAATACCCAATTGACTCGGCGACGGCCGATGGTACTGCCGCATTAGGGACCGATCGGGACGGAGTGGTGATTGTCCCTTGACCCACTCCGGGCGACGGTGCCTGCACGGCGGCCGCCAAGCGAGCAAGCAACGGCCGCTGGAGCCATCCCTCAAAGGAGTAGGACCGATGCGTATCCGCCGAATCGCTCGTAGCCTCATGGTCGCCGGGACGATCGCGATGCTGAGCATCCTCAGCCTCGCCACGACCGTCATGGCCGTCACCGGTGGCGGCGACTTCCCCGTCCGCCGCTAGGCAAACCCCCCGACCCGACGCCGCGCGTCGGGTCGTCGAACGGCGATCAGCCCCTAGTGGCCGTGCTGGTAGTAAGGGTTTGCGCCTGCCTGATGATCGGTGACGTCGACGATCGCCTGGATGGCCGGCACGGCGTTCTTGACCGCCGTCTCGACACCCTGCTTCAGCGTCACGTCGACGGCAGCGCAGCCCTGGCAGCCGCCGCCGAAGCGCATGAAGGCGGTGCCGTCCTTCACGTCCACCAGCGTGACCATGCCGCCGTGCGAGCCGACCCCCGGATTGATCTGGCGGTCGAGCACGTCCTGGACCGCGCGGGCCAGCGGGTCCTGCCAGCCCTCGTTCGGACTCTCGATCTTCAGGCCACCGCCGGTCACGGCCGGGTCGAGCTCGATGGTCGCGCCGGCCAAGTCGGCGGCGCTCGCGGGGTCGACCACGACCGTCAGCCCTTCGGCCTCGACCGCAAGGTCGCCTTCGGCACGCTCGCGCGGGTCCTCGAGCGCGATCTCGTACCGGAAGCTGCGACCCTCCTTTGCCGTGACACGAACGCGGAGGACAGCATCGGGGAAGTCATTGAAGGTGCGGACGCCTTCGATCTTGGATCGCGCGTCCGGGGAGATGGTGAGAAGCGGATCGATCATTGCGGGAATGGTACGCCTGATCGAACGGGCATGCGTCAGCCGATCGGCGGGAGCTCCTGGCGATCGGTCAGGACAGGTGCGAAGAGGTCCCCGCGCCCGGCCAGGCGGGTGACCGCGTCGCGAATCGTCCAGCGGTCCGGCCGCAGCGATGCGTCATCGAGCTCGTCCCAGTCGATCGGCATGCTGACCGGCGCGCCGGGTGCCGGCCGCGGGCTGTAGGGCGCCACGAGCGTCTTGTTGATCGCGTTCTGCGTGAAGTCCAGGCGCGCCTTGCCCTTGCGCGCCCGCTTCGCCCATTCCCAACTGACGAGATCGGGAACCGTCGAGCCGACGACGCGAGAGAGCCCCTCGACCCAGGCGCTCGTCTCGGTGAAGGAGGGACCGGGGCGGATGCCGATCCAGACCTGGATGCCGCGCTTGCCAGTGACCTTGGGATGGCCGCGGACACCGAGGTGCTCCAGCGCGGTGCGATACAGCCGGGCCAGCGTCACGACCTCGTCCCACGTTGTGTCCGGGCCTGGGTCGATGTCGATGAGCGCGTACGACGGCCGATCCGGCGCCTCGGCCGGCGAGGTCCACGGATGGAGCTCGATCGCGGCCTCCTGAGCCAGCCACAGGAGCGTGGCCGGCTCGTCGACCACGGGGTAGTCCTTCGGCCCCTCCTCGCGGTGGTGGTACGTCCAGCGCCTGACCCATTCCGGGGCATGCTTCGGCAGGTCCTTCTGCCAGAACCCCTTCTGCTCGATGCCATTCGGGAAGCGCTGGACGGTCAGCCCACGGTCGCGCAGATACGGCACCAGCGTGGGCCCGATGGCAAGGTGATACTTCAGCAGGTCGCGCTTGGTGATGGGCTTCGCCCCATCCCGGCCGGGGAAGAGCACCTTGTCCAGGTTGGTGACCCGGATCTCGCGGCCGGCCGCGGCCCAGATGCCCTCGCGCTCGATCGCGTCCAGCGCGGCCGCGGCGTCGTCGGTCTTCATCGGCGCATTCTGGACCTCCCGCTCGGCGGCAGCCGTCGCGGTCGCGGTGTCCATCTCGCGCTCCCGCCTGACCGACGTCGGCGCCTTGCCGATCCCGAGGCCCTTGAAGGCGGCCTGGCGCAGGAGGTTGTCGGCGGTCCAGTCCGCGAACTCGACGCGGATGACGAGCTTCGGCTCGACCCAGTGCGCACCCTTGAGCCTCGGCACCGAATCCAGGACCGATACGTCCCGTGCCAGCTCGTCGAGCTTCGCGCGCAGCTCATGCCGGGTGCGGGCATCGATGCCGCTGCCGACCTGGCCGGCGTGCGCCCATCGGTCGCCGCTGCGCACGGCCACGATGAGCGAGCCGAGGTCGCGGTGCGTGCCCTGCCCCTCCAGCCAGCCGACGACCACGACCTCCTGCTCGCGCCGGAGCTTGATCTTGAGCCAGGCCCTCGATCGCGCGCCCGGCTCGTACGGCGAGCGGCGCAGCTTGGCGACGATGCCCTCCAGCTCCTGCGCCCGCGCCGCCTCGGTGAATGCACGGCCCTCCGCCTCCACGTGGCTCGCATAGCGGACCCGGTCGTGCGTCCGGAGTCGAGAGCGCAACAGGCGCTTCCGCTCGTCGAGGGGCACCGCCAGCAGCGACCGTCCGTCGAGGTGGAGAAGGTCGAAGACCTGGTACACCGCCGCCGCCGGCGGTCCGTGGCGCTTCGTGCCCGGCGCGCGCCCGGTGCGAATGCCGGTCCGGTCCTGGAGGAGGCTGAAGCTCGGCCGCCCCGACGAGTCGAGAGCGACCACCTCGCCGTCGACGATCGCCTCGCGAGCCTCGATCCAGTCGGCCGGGCCGGCGAGCTCCGGAAAGTAGCGTGCTGCGTCCTGCTGGTTGCGGGTCCAGAGCTTCGCGCGGCCGTCGCGGATGACCGCCTCGACGCGATAGCCGTCCCATTTGATCTCGAACAGCCAATCGGGATCGTCGAATGGGTCGCCTGCCAGGGTGGCGCGCATGGGCGGGATGAAGTCCGGCATCGGCGACTCCGTGGCGGCGGCCAGGTCGATCTCGCCGACCGGCCGAAGGGGTTCGGCCAGGAACCTGGGTGACAGGCCCGCCAGGACCTCGTTGTTCGTGCGACCGGTCTTCACGCTGTGGGGGTGATCCTCCGCGTCCCACCCATCGATCGCGAACTCGTCGCGCTTGTGGATCAGCAGCCACTTCTCGCGGTCGTCGTCGCCGCCGCCGCGCCCATCGGTCCGAACGATCGTGAAGCGGCCGCGCACCTTCTCGCCATGGAGGACGAACTTGATCTCGCCTTTCCGCAGCGCCTTGCCCGGGTCCGGCGTCTCGGCCTCGGGCTCGAAGTAGCCCCAGTCCCAGACGATCACGTCGCCCGCACCGTATTGCTTCTCCGGGATGACGCCCTCGAAGTCGAGGTACTCGATTGGGTGATCCTCGGTGCGCATCGCCAGCCGCCTGGCCGCAGGGTCGAGCGTCGGCCCCTTCGGGACCGCCCAGCTGACCAGGACGCCGCCGATCTCGAGCCGGAAGTCGTAGTGCAGCGCGGTCGCCCGGTGGCGCTGGATCGTGAAGCGTCCGCTGCGCTCGACGAGGTCGCCCGGGGCCGGTTCCGGCGTGGCGCCGAAGTCCCGCTTGCGCCGATATTCTTCGAGCGGCATCGAGATCAGTCCGGTAGCTCGAGGTCGCTGAGCGTGGGCAGAACGACTGATGCGCCGGCGTCACGCAGCGCCTTGGCGTCCACTGCCGCCCCGGCCAGGACGCCGATGGGCACCATCCCGGCCGCCACCGTCGCGCGCATGTCCCACGTCGAGTCGCCGACGTACCAGCACGCTGCGGGGCTGACGCCGAGCTCCCGGGCACCGAGCACCAGCAGGTCGGGCGCGGGCTTGGCATGCTCGACGCGGCTGCCGTCCACGATGCGCGGCTCGGACTTCAGCCCCAGCGCTCCGATGGATGCCGCAACCTGCTCGCGTCGCGACGAGGTTGCGATCGCCCAGGTCAACCCGCGCTCATCGAGCGCGCGAAGCAGCTCTCGAGCGCCCGGGAGGGGCTGCGGATCGCGGTTGCGGGCGTCGAACAATTCGCCGCTGCGACGGTCGATGGCCTCGGCCCCGTCATAAGTCAGCCGGCGGCCGGCGGCCGAAGCGGCCTCGCGCCCAAGGCGACGCCCGTCCATGCCGATCATCGGCGCCAGCTGGGCTCGGGTGGAAGGGATGCCGACCTCGTCGAGGGCGGCGATCCAGGCGTCGATCCGGGCCGGGACCGTGTCGACCAGCGTGCCATCGAGGTCGAACAGGATCGCGTCGGGTCGGCGTGGCGGGGGCATCGGTCGTACGATACCGGCCGGATGCCATCCGAGTTCGCCCAGCACTGGACGCTCGACCCGGGTACCGTCTTCCTGAACCATGGCTCGTTCGGGGCAACGCCGCGGCCGGTGCTCGAGGCGCAATCCGCCTGGCGGGCGCGCATGGAGCGGGAGCCGGTCGCCTTCTTCGCGCGCGACGTGGAGCCAGCGATGGACGTGGTGCGCACCGCGCTGGGACGGTTCGTCGGCGCGGCGCCTGACGACCTCGTGCTGGTGCCGAACGCAACGGTCGGCGTCAACACGGTCGCGAGATCGCTCGACCTGCGGGACGGCGACGAGGTCGTTGCGCTCGACCACGCCTACAACGCCGCCACGAATGCCCTTGAGCACGTCGCGGCCGCAGCGGGCGCACGCCTGGTCATCGCGCGGCTCCCGTTCCCCGGCGCGACGCCGGACCTGGCCCGCGACGCAATCCTGGAGGCCGTCACGCCGCGCACCCGGCTGGTCATGGTCGACCATGTCACGAGCCCCACGGCGCTCGTGCTTCCCATTGCGGAGATCGTCGCGGCCCTGGCTGAGCGCGGCATCGACACGCTGGTCGACGGTGCCCACGCGCCGGGCATGTTCGACCTCGACCTCGAGGCCATCGGTGCCGCGTACTACGCGGGCAACTGCCACAAGTGGATGTGCGCACCGAAGGGCGCCGGCTTCCTCCACGTGCGACGTGACCTCCAGGAACGCGTCAGGCCGCTGACGATCAGCCACGGCGCAAACTCGCCGCGCGTCGACCGCCCACGCTTCCGGCTGGAGCACGACTGGACCGGGACCTGGGACCCGTCGGCGTACCTGAGCATTCCCGCCGCGATCGAGTTCGGCGCGTCGCTGCTGGTGGAGGGATGGCCTGCCCTGTTCGAGCGAAATCGCGACCTCGCCCTGCGAGGCCGCGACCTGCTGTGCGCGGCCCTCGGAGTCGAGGCGCCGGCGCCTGACGACATGATCGGAAGCATGGTGGCGGTGCCCTTGCCGCTCGAGTCCCCGGACGCGCCCATACCCGGCGCGGCGCAGTACGACGATCCCATCCATGCCGGCCTGCAGCGGCACGGGATCCAGGCGTCGGTCGGGCCGTGGCCGCAGCAGCCGTACGGAGGGCCGTGGCGCAGGCTCGTCCGCGTCAGCGCCGCCCCGTACGTCTCGCTGGCCGACCTCGAGCAGCTCGCAGGCGTGCTCCCGGGCGTCGTGCCCACGACCGCGGGCTAGGATGAGCTCCATGCCGATCGACGCCAGCACACTCGACCCCGACCCGCTCCGCCAGCTGGGCGCCTGGGTGGACGACGCGGCCCGAGGCGGCGTCTCGCTCCCGAACGCCTTCGCGCTGGCGACCGCGGACGACACCGGCGTGCCGTCAGTGCGGTTCGTCTTGCTTCACGGACTCGACGCCGAGGGGCTGCGCTACTACACGTATCGCGGCAGCCGCAAGGGCCGTGACGTCGCAATCAACCCCTTGGCGTCGGCCGCCTTCTGGTGGCCGGCGCTCGATCGCCAGGCGCGCGTGAGCGGATCGATCCGGCTGCTGTCCGACGAGGACTCGCTCGCCTACTGGCGCACGCGTCCGCGTGGCAGCCAGCTCTCGGCAAGCGCCTCGGCACAGGGACAGGAGATCGGATCGCGGCAGGAGCTCGAGGCGCGCGTTGCGGAGCTGTCGGCACGCTACCCCGATGCGGTGCCGCTCCCCCCGATGTGGGGCGGCTACCTGATCGTCCCGAGAGTGCTCGAGTTCTGGGAGAGCCGGCCGGATCGGCTCCACGACCGGGTCGAATACCGCCGCGGCGGTGACGGCTCCTGGCACCCGCGACGGCTCCAGCCCTAGGCGGAGGGCCCCTCGGCGTCCGGCAGCTCCACGACGACCGCGGCGTGCCGCGGGGATCGGTTATAGGCCGCCGCCAGCAATGCGCCGATCAGCCCGCCGGTCAGCCCGGCAACAAGGGCGACGGCGAGCGCCACGGCCGGGATGACGAGCCACCAGGTGCTCGAGGCCCAGCGCAGCGCGCCGACCTGGTCCCCCAGCGGCAGCAGGCTGCGCGCGACTCCGAGCGTGAACCCGAGGTCACGCTGCCACTCGAGGACGCTGCCCGCGGCCCATGCCAGGATCGCGCCGAGGACCGCCCCGACGACGAGTCCCAGCGCTCCGCCGACCCAGGCACCGGCCACGAACGAGGCACGCACCGAGACGGCCGCCAGGCGCCCGCGGACGAGCCTCATCGCGCCCGCCCAGTCGCACGGCCGGTCGCACGGCCCCCGCGCCGCGTGAGGATGAGCAGCAGGGCACCCAATCCGCCGATCGAAAGCCCCAGGCCGTAGCCGACGTACGCGAGCAGGGACCAGTCGTCGAGGAGGCGCTCCGGTCGAACGCGCGGTCGGACGAGCCCGGGGTCGAGCGCAAGTGCGTCGCCGCGGCCGGCGGGAGCCGCGAACGTCGCGGTCACGGCATCGCCCGCGGGCCGAAGCGTGCCGTCGGGCCGGTACAGCCCGAACTGCTCGACGCCGATGCCGGCCAGTGGCGTGGCGAAGTCGTGCAGCGACCACCAGGTCGCGGCGGCAACGAATCCACCCACCTCGTCGCCGCGGTTGGACTCGAGCACCTGGTACGTCTCCTCGAAGATGGTGCGCTGCCGCACCTCGTCGGCCGGCAGGTCTGCCCATCGGCCGAACTCCAGGACCATGATTGGCTTGTCGGGATGCGCCTCGTGCGCTTCAAGGAGCGCTCGGCGCGTATCGGCCGCCGGGTCGTCGCCGTAGAAGACGCCGTGATAGGAGGTCATGCCGGCGACGTCCAGCGCGGCATGGGTCGGATCGTCGGGGCGCCAGCCGTACGCGGCCTGCCCGGTGAGCCGGGTGCCGTCGATCGCCCGGTCGATGTCGTGCAGCTCGGCCATTGCATCGGTCCGCTCCTCGTCGCCAGTCGACTCGTTGGCGAAGCCGTGGAACAGAACCGATGGCCGGTTCATGTCACGCAACGCCATTTCACGCAGCATCTGCTGGGGGATGCCGCGGCCCATCGAGCGTTCGAAGACGAGGGGCGTCGTATGGTAGAGCGGGATCTCCTCCCATACCGCGAAGCCCAACCGGTCGGCCAGCATCAGCACAAGCGGGTCGGCGGGCTGGTGGCCCGTGCGCAGGAGGTCGGCACCCACAGCGGCCGCATCGCGGAGGTCGGTCAGGATCTCGTCCGGACGCTGCGCCGGGGTCCCGCCCACCAGGCTCCCCTCCGCGTCGAAGGCGAGCGTCTCGGCGTGCAGCCCGACACCGCGGAAGAACGACCGCTCCCCGTTGAGGAGGACGCTCGGTCCCGCAGGATCCACGGCGAGGTGACGGATGCCGAACGTCGTCCAGAGCTCGTCGCGGATGCGGCCCTCGCGTGGGTCGGGCGACGGCTGGTTGCGCAGCAGCTGCACGCGAAGGACGTAGAGGGCCGGCACGGCCGGGCTCCACGTGTCGGCATCCCCGAACTGCAGGGCCAGCGTCGAGCCGGTTGCGGCACCCGCGGCGGGGAGGGTCACCTCCTGGTCGACGGACAGCAGCGGGTCGGCGAGATCGGTCACGAGGCCACGAGGATCGGGGTCGAGCAGGTTGTCGGGATCGACGCTGGCGGCGTGGATCGTCGCGCGCAGCGTCGCCGACCCGCGGTCGTCGCCGGCGGCAGCGGCGGCTGCCGCCTCTGGCGCGGGTAGGCCGCCGAGCTGCGCGGCGTGGCTCAGGAGCACCTCGAGCTCCACGGCGTCGAGGTGCGGCACGACATCGGCTCGTGCCACATGGACCGGCGGCGCGGCCTCCAGCCAGACCGACCCGGTCAGCCCGCCGTAGTTCCACCAATCCGCGGTGCCCCACGGCACGACGTCGCTGCGCGTGCCGCGCGGGATCGCGTGCACCCGCACCGCGAGGAGGTTCTCGCGTCCGGGCAGGAGCGACTCACCGGCCTGGAACGCGAAGGGTGTCGCGCCCCCCTCGTGGTATCCGAGCCACGTCCCGTTGAGCCAGACATCGGCCACGTAGTTGGCCGAGCCGAATCGGATCGTCACCGATCGGCCGACCCACGCTCGAGGAATGTCGAACTGCCGCCGATACCAGGCGCCGCCCTCCTCACCGTCCGGTGGCGGGTTCACCGTGCCCGGGACGGACACCGACTCCCACCCGCCGTCATCGAACACGGGGAGGTATCGCTCCCCCGCCTCCTGCTCGATGGCTGCCAGTGACGCGTCGCGGGCCCTCATCGTCAGCTCGGGGTCAAGGGCGACGCGCTCGACTCGCCAGGGACCGTCAAGGTCGAGTCGCGGCCTCGGCTGCCAGTCGAACGTCGGCACCGGCACCCCGTTCTGCATGGCGACCTCGAGCCCGCCGGAGTCCACCATCGCCAGCGTCGGCGCAAGCGTTCCCGCGTCGCCTGCGGGAAGACACCCGGTCAGCGTCGGGGCAACGAGGGCGAGCACGAGCAGCGCATGTCGCATCGCGAGCAATGATGGCAGCGCCCACTCGGCCCTGCAGTCTTGTGCATACTCAGGCCGTGACAGCACACGTCATCGTCATCGGCTCCCTCAACATCGATCTGGTCGTCGCGGCCGCCCGGCTCCCGGAGCCGGGCGAAACCGTCCTGGGCGGCCGGTTCAGCGTCCACGACGGCGGCAAGGGCGCGAACCAGGCCGTGGCCGCCGCTCGCGCGGGCGCACGCGTGACCATGATCGGTGCGGTCGGAACCGATGCGTACGGCGCTCGCTCGGTGGCCGCGCTCGAGTCGGAGGGCATCGACGTGTCTCGCATTCGCCACGTCGAGGCCGAGCAGACCGGCGTCGCGATCGTCGCCGTCGGCCCGCGGGGCGAGAACCAGATCGTGGTCGCGCCGGGTGCCAATGCGACCCTGATCCTGGACGACGCCGATCGCGAGCTCCTCGGCACCGCGCAGGCGGTGCTCACGAACCACGAAGTCCCCGCCGACGCCACGCTCGAGGCACTCCGGGCGGCACATGCCGCCGGCGTCATCGCGATCCTCAATCCAGCGCCGGCCCGGGCGCTGCCGGCCGAGATTCTCGCCCTCGGGCCGATCCTGACACCGAACGAGCACGAACTCGTCGTCGCCATCGGCAATGACGTCACCAGTGAGGCGCTCGATGAGCTCCACGCGCGTCACGCCGGGCCGATCATCGTGACCCAGGGTCCGGCCGGCGCCCTGCTCGTCGACGGTGACCGGCGTGAGCGGTTCGCGGGCGTCCTCGCACCCCACGTGGTCGATACCACCGGCGCCGGCGATGCGTTCTGCGGCGTCCTCGCCGCGTGGCTGGCGGAAGGTCACACGCTCGACGAGGCGATCGTAGCCGCCAACGTGGCGGGCGCGCTCTCCGCCGCCGCCCCCGGCGCACGCGAGGGGATGCCGCGGCGCGAGGCGATCGAGGGCTTTCCGGGCGAGGGCTGACCTCCGGCGAGCGTGGCTTCCTGTGGGCGAGCCTTCGCTCATCCCGGGCACTGTACGAGCGGGGGCCTGTAAGGTGGCCTGCAAGGTGTCGTTGCTAGCATGCGGGTACGATGAAGCCGACCGCAATCCTCCTGGGGGAACAAGGTGATGTGCGGTCGGCTTCGCCTTACCCTAGCCGAACGGTCAAGTAGCCCGGCGCCGTCCTACCCCCGCTTGACCTTGCGATCCGCGGGCATCAACTGCACGCCAGCAATTAGAACGATACGGCCTTCAGATTACTGGACGCTTATTGGGGCGGAGGTGCGTTGCTGCGGTAGCGGCTGCGCGGGTCGGAGCGCACAGGGACAGCCGGACAACCCCACCGCACCGCACCCGGAGCGCCGATTCCGTGTCGCTCTCCGTAATGGCACGGATGCTGTCATCGATCCTTCGCCCGTACCCTGCGCCCAGGGCCGGACGATAGGGCCGAAGGGCCCGACGGCAATCGTCCGGCCCACCACTGAACCAGGGTTGTGGTTCATCAGCGCTTGGGGGAGTCCGTGCCCGACATGGTCGTATTGGTCATCGCAAGCGTCCTGTGGTTGAACGTGCTGTTCGTCGCCTTCCGCATGTGGGCAGCGCGTGAGGTGCAGGCTGACTCGCGTCGCGCTGCTCGCGGCGTGAACGGTGGACGTCGCCGTCCTCAATACTGAGGACCTCCTGCCCACTTCGACCGTTGGTAATGAGCAGAAACGGTTCTCACGACAACGACAATGACCGCCGTTATGGCGGTCATTTCGTGCTTAGATCGGTGTGTTGGTGGGCGACACTGGACTCGAACCAGTGACCTGTTGCATGTCAAGCACTTCCGACTGAGCGCTGTGCCCGGAGCGTGGACGGCCGAGCGAAATCGCGTCAGTTATAAGGTCACGAACTGCATGGCACGAGAGGCAGAATGGTGGGCGACACTGGACTCGAACCAGTGACCTCCACGATGTCAACGTGGCGCTC
>CAYYDA010000006.1:0-2525 GCA_964470495.1 uncultured Steroidobacteraceae bacterium
CGCTTCGGCTCAAGCTCCGCCTGTTCGCGCGCCGCAACACGATCGTGGCCGACGTGCCCTACCATCCCCCGCCCGCGTAACCCGCTCCGAACCTGCCTGCATCCGGTACCCGATGCGCCCGAAGGGCGCAATCGGTCGCAGCATCTGATAAGGAGCAATCGCATGCGCACCCGATCACGTGTCCCCCTGGCGCTTGCCGTGGCACTCGGCCTGCTGGCAACGCTCGCGCTCTCCGGAACCGCCCTGGCCGCCGAGACCGTTCTGACCGCCGCCCTTGCCGGCGACGCGGAGACCGATACGGACGGCACGGGCTCGGCCACCGTCACTCTCGACCCCGATGCCGGCACCGCCTGCTGGGAGCTCAGCGGCGAGAACATCGCGGCGGTGACGCAGTCGCATATCCATGTCGGCGCCGCGGGTGTGTCCGGCGACGTGGTCGTCCCGCTCGATACCGACGGCTTCGAGGGCACCAGCGAGGGTTGTATCGAGGAGCAGGATGCCGCTGTGCTCCAGGAGATCATCGATGATCCCGCCGGCTACTACGTCAACCTCCACAACGCGGACCACCCCGGTGGCGCGATCCGCGGCCAGCTGGCCGCCGCCGCGCCGAACACCGCGATGCCGGTGCCTGGGGCCGACGGCTCCGTTGCGCTCCTCGGAGCCCTTCTCGCGGCGCTCGCGCTCGGCATCGGGCTGCGCATGTGGCGGCCGCTCACGTCGCGCGACTGAACGCGATCCCTGCCGCGTTCGGCGAGGCGGCTCCGGCACATGGTTGCCGGGGCCCTTCGTCGTTGGGTGCCCAATCCCGAGGCGGTACCCACTCCACGGGCCTATCGGCCAATGAGTGGCCGAAATCCCACTCGGTAGGTGAACCAGCCAGGCAGATGGGCTCGTGGGTGGCCGTTTGACCCACCCCACGGGAAATCGGCCAATGAGTGGCCGATACGCCCACCGGCAGGGTACGCGCCCGCAATCAGTGCGGCGCCGAAGTGGCGTGCAATCCCGCCACCTCGGCCCCTGGCTCGTGCTTCCCGTAGCACCGGTAGGCACGAGATGCGCCCATCGTACCCGTGCTGGCGGATGCGTTCGATTCAGCGCGGCTCGAGGCGGAAGTAGCGGCCCTCGCTGAGGACGTGGCGCCGCGCGGCTCCGTACAGCAGGTTGCCGGGGAACGGCTGCTGCTCGGAGGTGGCGAGGATGACCGCGTCGCGCTCTGGTCCGTCGCTCAGCGCCGTTGCCGTCACATCGACCGGCGCCTCGGGTCGCGGCGCCAGGCGTGCCACACCGGCCTCGCGCAGGTTTGCGGTCCATGCCACCTCGCCATTGGGATGGCCCACGTACCAGGCGCCCTTCACGCGGATGAGCCCGACCAGCACGCTCCGCTCGCGACCCGTCCGGCGGCCGCGGACATTGAGCCTCGAGGTGATGCCGATGCCGACGCTGAACCAGCTCCATCGCAGCAGCGGGTCGACGATGCGCAGGAATGCGTACACGGCGCGGAACGTCACGCCCCACGCAGCCGATCGACGAGGTGTCATGCGATCAGTACGGCGCAGGGCCGCGACCGCATCGGTGAGCCCGTCGAACCAGCTCAGGCGCCGATTCCTCGGTGATCGGCTACCAGTCGAGCGGGCCGGCGTACGACGGGAACGCCCAGTGAGATTCGGCGGCATCGAAGGAGGCGTGGGCGGCCATCACCTCGGCGGTCCACTGGCCGATGATCCCGTCCCACGCACCGCACGGTTGGCCCACGACGCGGGCCGGGAGAAGGCAAGGTGAATCGCCGGCCGTCTGGTTTCCGCAGGTCAGCGTTTGGCCGCTCTCAACAAATCGCGTTGCGCTCGCCGGCGCGGGCGGCGCGTTCATCATCGACTTGGCGACCGGGGCCGAACAGCCGCTCGATCTGCCTGCCGAAACGCAAGCGTCGGACGTCCTCTCGATCTCCGCCTACTCAGAGTGGATCGCCATTTCGACCGATGAGTCCAGCGTCGTCCTGATGCCCATCGTCGACGGCACTGACCGCGGTTTCGAAGTGCCGGTTCCGAATCTGGCAGCGCTCAGCGTGCGATGGACGGGCAACCCCGATTACGCGGTGTTCCACACCGGTCCTCCCTCCACGAGCACCGTAATTCGGCTGGGTGACTAACACTGGCTTCATCACGCCTAGACAAGCCCGCTCACGTCGCGGCCGGAACCGGCTCACCGACCGGCTCTGACCGCAACTTCAGGCCACGTAGCAGCTGAGCGTTCGCAGCGACGATGATCGTCGACAGGCTCATCGCGACGGCACCGATGCTCATCGGCAGGATGATGCCCCACGGCGCGAACAGGCCTGCGGCAACCGGGATTGCCAGAGCGTTGTAGCCGGTGGCCCAGACCAGGTTCTGGATCATCTTGCGATAGCTGGCGCGGGACAGCTCGATGGCTCCGACCACATCGCGGGGGTCATTGCGCACCAGCACGATGCCTGCGGACTCCACCGCGACATCGGTACCCGCACCGATGGCAATCCCGACGTCAGCCTG
>CAYYDA010000006.1:2625-19557 GCA_964470495.1 uncultured Steroidobacteraceae bacterium
CGGACTCCACCGCGACATCGGTACCCGCACCGATGGCAATCCCGACGTCAGCCTGGGCCAGGGCTGGGGCATCGTTCACGCCGTCGCCGACCATCGCCACCCTGGCGCCACCGGACTGGAAGCGCCGTACGGCGGCTGCCTTGTCTCCGGGTAGCACCTGGGCCGCCACGTCATCGATCCCGATGCGCTTGGCCACCGACTCGGCCACGGACTGGGCGTCGCCGGTGATCATGGCCACGCGCACGCCAAGCTCATGGAGGCGACGCACCGCCTCAACCGACTCAGGACGTATCTCGTCTTCGACGCTGACCGCGCCGATCACCTTGCCATCACGGATGACGCTCATCACGGTGCGACCGCTGTCGGCCCAGCCGGCAGTCACCGCCTCGAGCGTGACAGGCGGCTGGATGCCGAGCTCACCGAGGAGGCGAGGTCCGCCGACGTACGCGGTGCTGTCGCCAACAGTGGCGCGCGCACCGCGGCCCGCCAGGTTCTCAAACCCAGTCGCGGTTGCCGGGGTGACACCACGCCGGCGCGCTCCCTCGACGATGGCTCGCGCCAGCGGGTGCTCGCTGTCTGCCTCGACTGCCGCGGCCACCGCCATCAGCTCCTGCTCATCGACGCCTGGAGCCGCCGCCACAGCCGACAGCACTGGCTCGCCACGGGTCAGCGTGCCGGTCTTGTCGAAGATGACGGTGTCGAGGTCCTTGGCCCGCTCGAGTGCCAGCCGATCCTTGACCAGCAGGCCATTGCGTGCGCCAAGCGTCGTGCTGATGGCGATGACCAGCGGAATTGCCAGGCCAAGAGCGTGCGGGCAGGCGATGACCAGCACGGTCGCAGTCCGGATCAGCCCTTCCTCCGGATCTCCGAGCAGCGTCCAGGCACCGAGGGTCAGCACGCCAGCCACCAGGGCCACGTAGAACAGGACTGCCGCAGCACGGTCGGCCAGGGCCTGCGCCCGGCTGTTGGAGGCCTGTGCCTGGGCGACCAGGCGCATGATCCCCGACAGCGCCGTCTGGTCGCCGACTGCTGTGATGCGCACCCGGAGGCTTCCCCCTGCGGCGACGGTCCCGGCCACGACCTTGTCTCCGGGCTCCTTGGTCACCGGGCGCGACTCGCCGGTGATCATTGACTCGTCGACGTCGGCCACGCCCTCGGCCACCTCGCCATCGGCCGGAACGCGGGCGCCTGGTCGCACCAGGGCAACGTCTCCTGGGACCAACTCGGAGGTCTTGACGGTCTCGGTTCCGTCGGCGGTCACCCGCTCTGCCTCGTCAGGCAGCAGCTCGGCCAGCGCGCTCAGCGCGCCCTGGGCCTGCATGATCGAGCGCATCTCGATCCAGTGGCCGAGGCTCATCACCGTGATCAGGGTGGCCAGCTCCCACCACACGTCGACCTCGAACACCCCGAGCGTGGCGGCCCAGCTGGTAACAAAGGCGACCACGATGGCCAGGCTGATCAGCGTCATCATGCCCGGCTGCCGGTCGCCCACCTCGGTGCGGGCGCCCTCGAGGAACACCCTGCCGCCGTACAGGAAAACGATCGTGCCGAGGATCGGCGCCACCCACTCCGAACCGGGGAACTCAGGCGCGGTGTAGTCCAGCCACATCATCACCTCGTGGCTCCAGACCACCACCGGGATGGTCAGCAGCAGGACGATCCAGAATTGGCGTCGAAAGACGTCCGGATCGTGCCCGGCATGCTTGTTGTGCGCGGCGTGACCGGTATTGTCGGCGTCGTGTCCGGACGTATGACTGCCGTGGTCCATGGCGGGCTGTTGCGTCAGTGATGGTTGGTCGGTGTGCTCGTGTGACACCAAGATACGTGCTCCTCGGGTGGCTGCAGGTCGATGGTCTTCAGTCTCCGCCTAGCTCACGTCAAAGTGAAACACGACGTGGCGGTAGAGTCACCAGCCAGGTTTGTTAGTCGGCGGCGATCAGTCCCTCGCGCGCGGTAGCAGCGTCCGCTCGAGGTATTCGACGATGACAGCCGGGTAGCGTGGATGAAACGGGCGGCGGAACGATTGCATCGACATGCGCTCTTGCAAACGCTCATCCGGATCGTCCGGGGTGGATTGGAACGAGTGGTCGGCGCGCGGCAGCACGGTGAGTTCGACGTCGCGGCTCCCGGCGCTCCATAGCGTGTGCAACGTCTCGAAGGAGTCCTCGACTGGAACGTTCAGATCGTCGGCGCCATGGACGATCAGGCAGGCGCAGTTGACGAAGCGGAACTGTTCGGCCGGCGGATGGCGGAGGTCGAACTCGAGGTCATCGAGGCTGTGCTCAAACGTGCTGCGTTCGTCCTCCACCCGGACAGTGCTTCGGCCCTGGGCCAGCGCATCGACGGTCTCAGCACCTGTCACGGCGCTCTCGTATTCACTGCGCGCGTTCGTCCACATCCAGTCACGCTCCGCCTCCCCGCGCTCCCAGTACGCTCGAGCCCGTGACGCATTGAACTCGATCAGTCCGCCGATCGAGCGGTGAAGTGCTCCCTGCAGCACGGCAGCCCTCGGCGTGGCTCCCGCGGCCATGAGGCGGCACAGCACATACGCCCCGGCACTCTCTCCGACCATCGCGGCGGCCTCAGTGACCGCGTCCTGTCGACCCAGCCACGTCCAGGCCGACAATGCGTCGGCGATCTCGGTGGCTCGATCAGGGCGGGAACCGGTGCTCGATCCACAGCCACGCCGATCGAGGCGCAAGACGGCCAATCCAGCATCGACCAGCCCGTCGCTGAGCACGCGGTACATGCCGTGCGATGGAATGTCCGGTCGATGCCGCGGGTCTGCATCACCATCGCGCAGGTCAGAGAAGGTGCCGCCAATGAGCATGACCGCCGGTGCCGGCGGTCCATCTGGGGTTGCCAGTGTCCCGGCGAGCTCCGCGCCGGCGGCAGCGATCGGGACCTCGCGCTCGATCATCGGTGCCTGGGGCAGTGGTGCGTCAGACCCACATCGCCCCAGCCTTGAGCAGTGAGCCGGACTGGACCAGTTCGATGACGTGCTCGATGTCGGGCGCCGGGGACCGGTCTTCCTCGAGGTGCGGAACAACGGCCCGGATGGCGTCATGTGCGGCCGCGACCCCGGATCCGACCGGTTCGGACAGGAAGTCAATTCCCTGCGCTGCACAGAGGGCCTCGATGGCGATCACCCGCTCCGCATGTTCGAGTGCGACGCGAAGGTGGAGGGCTGATGTGGCGCCCATGCTGACGTGATCTTCCTGGTTGGCGCTGGTCGGCAATGAATGCACCGATGACGGATGCGACAGCGTCTGCAGCTCGTTGACGAGGGCGGCGGCCGTGTACTGCACGACCATGTAGCCGCTGTTTCGGCCCGATGCGCTGGTGAGGAACGGTGGAAGTCCGCCCGACAGGCTGGCATCCACCAGTCTCGCGGTGCGGCGTTCGCTGATCGACGCCAGCTCCGTCACGGCCATAGTGGCCAGGTCCAGCGGCAGCGCCAGCGGCTCACCATGGAAGTTCCCGCCGGACAGCACCGCTCCGTCCGGATACTCCTCGCTCGGCGGCACCACAAGTGGATTATCAGTGGCGGAGTTGATCTCGACCTCGAGAACGTGGTGTAGCACCTCAAGCGAGTCGCGCACCGCGCCGTGGACCTGAGGCACGCAGCGCAACGAATAGGCGTCCTGCACCCGGTGATCGCTGCTGAGGTGCGCAGCGCGGTTGGGACTGTCCGCCAGCCAGTGGCGCATCGCCGTCGCGACATCGCGCTGCCCTTGGTGCGGTCTGGCATCGTGGATGGCCGCGGCGAAGGGTTCATCGCTGCCGTGCAGCGCCTCGATGCTCATCGCCGCGACGAGGTCGGCCGTGCGGGCAAGGCGAGCCGCGTCATGGACGGCCAAGCAACCGATCGCGGCCATCAGTTGGGTGCCATTGAGGAGTGCCAGGCCTTCCTTGGCCGTCAGACTCAAGGGCTCCAAGCCCGCCTGATGCAGCGCTTTGCCGCCCGGCATCGTCACCCCCGCCAGCTTCGCCTCACCCTCGCCGATCAAGCCCAGCGCCAGGTGCGCCAACGGTGCGAGGTCTCCTGACGCCCCGACGCTTCCGCGAGAAGGCACCCTGGGCAGCAGGTCGTGCCGCAGAAACGCCAGGAGCTGCTCCACAACCACGGGTCGGACGCCCGAGAGGCCGCGCGCCAGCGCAGCGGCACGCAGAAGGAGCATCGCCCGTACAACTTCGTCAGCGAGGGGCTCCCCCACTCCAGCCGCGTGGCTGCGCACGAGGTTGCGCTGCAGGACATCTACCTCGTCCGGCGCGATCCGAACGTTGGCAAGGTCGCCGAAGCCGGTCGTGATGCCGTACACCGTGGCACCGGCCGACACGACCCGATCGACTACGGCCCTACTCGCCAACATGGCTGGCAGCGCCGCTTCGGACAGGCGAACGGCGTGACGGTCTCGGGCAACCGCCGCCACATCCGCGATTGTGAGGCTCTGATCCGGACCGATCTCGATCGGCTCATCCTCACGCCTCCGATCGGGCTCGGACGCCCGCGCATGGCCGCCCGATACCAGGCTCGTCACGCCGTGAGCCGCTCCAGGACGAATTCGCCCTCTCGCCGGTATGCCTCGCCGAGCACCGCACCCGAGTGCCCGGCCAGGCCGTGATAGAGCGCCAGCGCTCGGTCGAACTGCTGGTGCAGCGCCAGGCCGAGCGCAGTGTTGTCGTCCTTCAGCTCGTCGAAGTTGTCGACGATGTGGCGGATTGCCTCGACGTTGGCGCGCTGCTTGATCGACTCAGCGCTGAAGCTCATCTGGAAGGCGAGGACCTCGAGCGCCTTCTGCTTGATGGCGAACGTGTCACTGATCTCGACCACGCAGTTCGGGCTCGACGGCGTCATGTAGTAGATGGTGGGGATCGGGTGCGGGGCGTGGCCACCGCACTCGTCGATGCGCCAGTCGCGCCCGGAAACAGCGAGCGACTCCGCGTACAGCAGCGCGATCATGCGCCGGTCCGGATCGAGGTCGTGCTGCGCGTGCTCCGGGTCCTGGAAGATGATCACGTCCGGCTTTGTTCGCCGGATGAGCTCGACGATCGGCTCCTTTGCCTCCGGCGTGACCACGACCTCGCCGTTCTTCACACCTAGAAACTCGACATCGTTGATGCCGAGGACGCCTGCCGCTTCGCGGATCTGAGGCTCGCTCTCGGGGCGGCTCATCAGCACCGCTGCATGGACGTTATCGCCCGCCTTGAGCGCCTTGGCCAGTGCGCCCCCGCACTCGACGATCTCGAGCCCGAAGCTGGCGAGCATGAGGATGTTGGCCACGAATGAAGACTCCTTCTTTGCCTTTGACGCTGGTCAGCGAAGCGGGAAGCCCGGCTCGCCGACGATTGACTCGAACTCGGCCGGCTCGTACACCCGGCGGCCCTTCTCGCGTGCGGCGTCCAGCATCTGCGGAATGCCGCCCGAGCGAGGTGGCGGCGAGAAGCTCAGGACGAAGCTCGATGTGCGGTCGGTCTCGTTGCGGACGCCGAAGGCGACGCCGCGCGGAATGTGCAGCGCCTCGCCCGGGCGCATCGGCATGTCCTCTGTTCCCAGCGTACCGATCAGCTCCCCATCGAGCATGAAAAGCGAGAGCTCGAACAGCTTGGCCTCTTCGGCGTCGGGTGCCATGACACCACCGGCCGGAACATGCGCGACGTAGGTGAACAGCTCATCGCCCGAAACCAGCGGGCGGTAGTAGTACTCGTCGTTGGCGTGCTGAAAGCCGGAAGCGTCGCGGACGGCCAAGGGTCGGGGAACTTCCACGTGGTGCTCCTTTGCGTAGGGGATGAGACCTCAGCGCGCCTGACGGAGTCGCGGGTTGACCCGCTGTTCGAGAGCGAAGCCGATCAGGGCGAAGCCCAGTGCGGCGGCCATGATCATCAGACCGGGCGGCAGGACCCACCACTGCCAGGCCGGCGTCAGGAAGGCGCCTCGGACCTGAGCCCAATACAGGATCGCGCCCCAGCTCTTCTGCAATGGATCGCCGAGGCCCAGGAAGCTGAGCGAGGCCTCGAGCAGGATCGCTCCGGCAGTGGCCTGCACGAATTCGCCGATTGCCAGCAGCAACGTCAACGGCAGGATGTGTCGCACGATGATGTGCAGATCGGACGCACCCATCGCGCGAGCGGCGACCACGTAATCACGACGCGTCAGGGACAGGACCTGCGACCGAATGACGCGGGCTGAACCGGCCCAGATCAAGATGCCGATGACCAGGACGGTGTTGAGCAAACTACGCCCCAGGTATGCGGCGAGGATGATCAGCAGCGGCAGGAACGGCAGGATCAGCACGATGTCGACCGTGCGCATCAGGACCGAGCCGAGCACGCGCGGATAGAAGCCGGCGAGGATGCCGACAGTCGTCCCGATCAGTAGCGCGACCGTGGCTGCGACTAGTCCGACCGTGAGGGACACGCGCGTGCCGTAGATCAGCTCGCTGAAGAGATCCTGCCCGATGTCGTTGGTCCCCAGTGGATGCTCGGCCGATGGCACCGAGAACGGCCTGCCCACCCGCTCGGTCGGGTCGTATGGGGCGATCAGCGGCGCGAAAATCGCGATGGCGATGAGTGCAACGACGATGAGGAGGCCGACGATGCCGATCACCGTCGTCACGTTTGCCCGGCCGAACCTCCGCCGCGGGGCATCCGGGACGATGTCGTCGACCGTCACCGGTGGGACTGGCATATCGTGGATGCTCATGCCGTCCTCGTCCGCGGATCAAGCAGCGGGTACAGCAGATCAGCGAGCAGGTTGGCCAGCAGTACCGCGAACGTGAAGATCAAGAATGCGGCCTGCATCACCGGGTAATCGCGGCCGCTGACCGACTCAAACACCAGCCTGCCGAGCCCGGGGTACGAAAAGACGGTCTCGATGACGACCGTACCGCCGAACGCGTATCCCAGTCGCAGGGCGAGGACGGTCACCACCGGCGCAAGGGCATTGCGCGCGACATGGCGAAAGAGGACGCGACTCTCGCTGGCCCCCTTGGCTCGTGCGGTTCGGATGAAGTCCTCGCCCAGCACGCTCAGCGTCGAGTAACGCATCGTCAGGTAGATGCCGGGGATGCTGAGCACCGCCAAGGTGACGACGGGCAGCACCGCATGGCTCGCCACGTCCCAGACGGCGTCAAGTCCCTCGAGCCGGCCCGCCGGCGTCACGGCCCCGAATGAGGGCAGCCAGCCGAGCTGAACGGCGAAGATCGATACCAGCAGCATGCCGAGCCAGAAGGATGGCAGTGACTCGAGCGCGATCATGAAGCTCAGGAGCCCAACGTCGGCGGGTCGACCGCGGCGCCAAGCAGAGATCGCCCCGAGCACGATCCCAACGACCGCTGACAGGGCCAGGCTGGCGCCGGTCAGCAGCAGCGTCCAAGGCAGCCGCTCCGCGATCATGTCGACGATCGGGCGGCTCTGGCGATAGGAAAAGCCGAAATCCAGGCGGAACAGATCGCCCCAATAGGCGAAGTACTGGGCAATCAGCGGCTGATCGAGTCCGGCATTGCGGACCAGTTCGGCGCGCTGTTCCGGCGCCAGCAGACCAACGTCCACGCCGGCGATGAGGGCCAATGGATTGCCCGGCATGAAGCGAGGCAGCAGGAAGTTGAGCGTCACCGCGATGACCAGGACGAGCAGATACTGCAGCGCTCGACCAGCGCGGGCACTTCTCACCAGTTACCTCGGCGAGGTAGATGGTGAAGGCCCGCCGGAGCGGGCCCCCACCACTGGAAGGAGTGGAGGAAGAACACGAACTACGGCCGAGCCTCGGCCGGCAGAAGCGAAAGTTTGCTGACGATGCCCTGGCCCGAGATGAAGGTCCATCCGCCGTACACGGTCGAGTTGAAGGCGTAGGCTCCATCGGGGTAGAGCAGCGTCACGAACGGCTGCTCCTCGGCGATCAGCACCTGGAGCCGATTTAGGATGTCCTGGCGAGCGGCTTCGTCTCCCTCGGAGTTGAGCTGGTCGACCAGTTCGTCAGCCTCGGGGTTGTTGTAGCCGGTTAGGTTCAGCGAGCCCAGCGCCGGGTCGGAGTGCAGCAGCGCCCCGGTCTGGCCTGGATCGGCCTGGGTCGGTGCCGACCAGCCCCACATGGCCATCTGGTAATTGCGGCCCTGGGCCACATCGAAGCCCGGCCAGACCGCCTCTTCCCAGGTAGCCTGCTCGACGGCTGAGACGGTCACCTCGATGCCGACCTCGGCCAACATCGTCGACACCAGCTCAGCGCTGCGCAGGCGCAGCGCGTCACCGGACGGCGTCAGCATCTCGAAACTCATCGGCTGCCCGTCGTACTCCCGGATGCCGTCCCCGTCGGAGTCGGTGTATCCAGCGTCTTCGAGCAGCGTGTTGGCCGCCTCAACGTCGTAGGTCGTTTCGACCTCCGGATTGAACGCGGGTGAGTCCGGGTGAGTCCAACCGGCGTTGCCGATCGTGGCCGCACCGAGGAAGACAGTATCGACGAGGTCCTGGCGGTCGACGGCCAATGAGATGGCCTGGCGAACCGCAACGTCGTCGAACGGTGCGAGCTGGGTGTCGTAGTTGATCAGCTGGTTGGTGTACTCAGGTCCTTGAAGGATCTCGACGCCCTCTTGGGCGCCGAGCAGCTCGATCTGCTCCGGAGCAACCTGGCCGAAGATCACATCGACCTCGCCGGAGTTCATCGCCGCCAGCGCGCCAGCGTCGTCGGCAAACTGGACTAGGACCACCTCGTCGACAGCTGGAGCACCACGGAAGTAGTCCGGGTTGGCTTCCAGCGTGTAGCTTTGGTTGGCGGTGTAGTCCGTGATCCGGTACGGACCGGTCCCGACGTTCGACGCATCGTCGAACTGATGCTCCTCTGGCGTCGTCACGTCAGCCCAGATGTGCTCCGGGATGATCGGAACGTCAGCCAGAGCACGCAGCGGGAACGACGGGTTGGGCGCAGACAGCGTGATCTCGACGCTCAGATCGCCGGTCGCCTCGGCGGTCTCGACACTGTTGAGGTCACGGGCAAAGCGACTGGCCGCCGGATTGTTGGTGAAGTAGTCGACGGTGAATACCACATCGTCAGCCGTGAACTCCTCACCGTCGTGCCACGTCACGCCTTCAGCCAGCTCCAGCGTGTAGGTGAGGCCATCCTCGCTGGCTTCGACCGAGCTCGCCAGCCAAGGCTGCGGCAACCCCTCGGTGTCGATCTGCATAAGCGAGTCGTACTGCAACATCAGCAGGTTCCAACCGGGGAACCCGGTGACGTAGGTGTAGGGGTTGAGGGATCCTTCGTCACCGGTGATGGCGGCGCGAACGGAAGCGGCGGTCCCCTCACCGGTGCCTTCGCCGCCTTCACTCGGCGCAGCCGAACCGCTGGCGGCGGGCTCATCGCTCGCAGCCGCTGAAGGGCTGGTGGTCTGTTGGCCTCCGCAGGCGCTCAGGACCAGAGCGACCGCGAGTGGCAGCACTGCGAGCCAGTGCGTGCGTCGGGTGACGCGGGTCATGTGGTTACTCCTCTCTCCAGGGTTTTGGTCGTGGTGCTCAGTTGGGTGGCGGTGCGTGCTCCTCCTCTTGGTGCATCCCACGGATGGGACCAGCCTTTGCCTGCAGCTCCTCGGCAAAGTGGCAGGCAACCCAATGGTTGGGTTCGAGCTCGCGCAGTGGCGGCTCTTCGACGTTGCACAGGCCCTCGCGGGCGATCGGACAACGCGTGTTGAAACGGCAACCGGCCGGCGGCCGTGCCGGACTGGGCAGATCGCCCTGCAAGACGGTCCGCACCGACGTTCGCGCTCGGACCGGATCCGCCACCGGGACGGCCTTGAGCAGCCCATCGGTGTATGGGTGCAGCGGACGGCGGTAGATCTGGTCGCGAGGTGCACGCTCAACGATCTTGCCGAGGTACATCACCGCGACTTCATGCGATATGTGCTTGACGACGGCCAGGTCGTGCGCGATGAACAGATACGTGACGCCCAGGTCGCGCTGCAGTTCGGCGAGTAGGTTGATGATCTGGGCCTGCACTGATACGTCGAGAGACGAGACAGGCTCGTCACACACGATCAGCTCAGGATCGAGTGCCAGCGCGCGAGCGATCACGATCCGCTGGCGCTGTCCTCCGCTGAACTCGTGTGGATAGCGGCTGGCACTGGCGGCCGGTAATCCCACTCGCTCCAGCAGCGCAGCCACGCGGGCGCTGATCTCGGCTCGAGATCCGAGGCGGTGAATGCGCAATGGTTCACCGACGACATCGTCGATGCGCATTCCGGGGTTCATCGACGAGTACGGATCCTGAAAGATCATCTGCATCCGGCGCCTGATGCGTCGCAGGTCGTCACCCGAGGTCCTCGTGACGTCGGCGCCGTCAAAGATCAGCTGCCCGTCGGTCGGCTGCTCCAGCCGCATGACCGTTCGCCCCAGCGTGGTCTTGCCACAGCCGCTCTCGCCAACCAGACCCAGCGTCGTGCCGCGAGGCAACGAAAGGTCGACGCCGTCTACCGCGCGGACCGTTCCCGACAGGCGTCCGAAGAAGCCTCGTCGGATCGGGAAGTGGGTTTGCAGTCCGCGCAGCTCCAGGAGCGGCGCCTCGGCGGCTTGGGTGCTGCGCTGCTGCAGCAGCGGCAGCGGACGTTCGGCGACATCAGCCCTGGCCAGCTCTTCCCAATGCCAGCAGGCCACCGCATGCCCGGGCCGATCCGTCAGTTCCAGCGGTGGCCGCTCCGTCATCGAGCGGTGGTCGGCATACGGACACCGGGGCGCGAAAGCGCAGGCGTGCGGATCAGTGCGCAGATCCGGTGGAGTGCCGGGAATCTCCTCGAGGATCACCGGCACGGCCTCTTCAAGCCTTGGCACGGACCGCAGCAAGCCGAGCGCGTATGGGTGCCGGGTGTGCGCGTAGATCTCGTCGACGCTTCCCTGCTCGACGACCCGACCGGCGTACATGACGGCAACGCGGTCGGCCATGTCGGCTACCACGCCGAGGTCATGGGTGATCCAGACCACGGCCATTCCGAAATCACGCTTGAGGTCCTTGACCAACGCCACGATCTGGGCCTGGATCGTGACGTCCAACGCTGTCGTCGGCTCATCAGCGATCAGCAGCTTCGGCTCGCAGGCGAGCGACATGGCGATCATGACGCGCTGCCGCATGCCACCGGAGAACTGGTGCGGGAAGTCGTCCACCCGTCCGGCCGCATCTGGGATGCCGACCCGTCCGAGCATCTCAATCGCGGATCGTCGCGCCTGTCTGCCCGTGACCTCGCGGTGAATTTCGAGAGCTTCTCCGATCTGGCTGCCGACCGTGTGAACCGGGTTGAGCGACGACATCGGATCCTGGAAGATCATTGACAGCTCATTGCCGCGCAGCCGCCGCAGTTGTTCGCGGGGCATACCGAGCAGCTCATTGCCGTCGAAGAGGACCGAACCGCTGACCTGCGCGGGCGGCTTCGGCAAGAGCCCCATGACCGAGAGCATGGACACGCTCTTGCCCGAGCCTGACTCACCAACGATCGCCAGCGTCTCGCCTCGCCTCAGATCGAGGTCGACCCCATTGACCGCGTAGATGTAGCCGTCGGGTGTCGCGAACCGGGTGTGCAGGTTGCGCACGCTGAGCAGACCATCGTCAGCCCCATGCGGAGCGACCGGGAGCGGCTGAGCGGCGGTGCTGATCGACATCGTCAGTGGGCGTGTGTCCCGTCGGGAGCGGCGACGGCTTCGGTGTGGTGAGCCGTCGCAAGGTGCGGGTCGGTGCCGTGATGCCCGCACGGATCAACGTGCACCAGGGCGTGGTCAAGGCCCTTGATCTGGTGAAGGAGCGCGTGCCGCACCTCTTCACCGACGCGATGCCCGTCGGCCACGGTGAGGTCACAGTCGACCGTGACGTGCAGCGCGGCGTCGAGGCGATGACCTATCCATCGCAGTCGAACGCCACTGACAGCTTCCACCTGCGGCACGTGGCTCGCCGTGTGCTCGACCATTTCCACGAGGTTGGGATCGACTGCGTCCATCAGCCGGCCAAAGACCTGGCGCACGGCGTCTTTGAGGACGAAGAGGATGGCGACGGTAATCAGGAGGCCGACGATCGGGTCCGCCTGCGGAAAGCCGAGCAGCACGCCGATCGCACCAAACACGACGGCCAGGGAGGTGAAGCCGTCGGTCCGCGCGTGGTAGCCATCGGCGATCAGTGCCGCCGAGCCGATGCGCTTCCCAATCCGGATCCGGTAATTGGCGACCAGCTCGTTGCCGGCGAAGCCGATGACGCCGGCGACCATTACGAGCCCGAGGTTGCTGATGGGATGGGGATTGATCAGACGGTTGATCGACTCCCAGCCGGCGAGCAGGGCTGAGAACGCGATCATCGCGACGATGAACAAGCCGGCCAGATCCTCCGCTCTCCGAAAGCCGAAGGTGTGGGTGCGGGTGGCGGCACGGCGCCCCAGTACGAAGGCGATCCACAGCGGCACCGAGGTCAGCGCATCCGAGAAGTTGTGGATGGTGTCGGCCAGCAGGGCCACTGATCCGGTGACGAAGACCAGCACGACCTGGAATGCGGCGGTGGCCAACAGTGCCGCCAGCGAGATCTTTACGGCACGGATCCCCAGACCGCTCGCCTCCAGGGCCGAGTCGATCGAGTCGGCGCTGTCGTGGCTGTGCGGCTTGACGAAGTTCAGCAACCAGCCTCGCACACCTGACGGGTGGTCATGCTCGGCGTGGTCTTCTCCGTGGCTCTCGTGGTCGTGGCCGCCGTGATCGTGTCCGGAGCCATGATCGAAGGCTTCGTGGACGTGCACGTCCCCCGAAGCGAGGCCATCGCGCGCGGAGCTCGGCTCCGAGTCAGGGCCGCCGTCGTGCCGATGATCGGGCTCCTGACTTGCCATTAGGCTCCTCTTGCTATCGTGTTGACGTGCGTCGAGGAACTTTAGCCCAGATGTGGTCGGTACGCGACGTAGTATTCCGCCTGATGTATCAGTGGACCGCATGACGACACCCTACGCTGGGCGACTCCACGCCCCATCGGATGGAGCTCGAGAAAGCGCGACCGGCCGGGTGTACGCGACCTTGAAGCGCGAAATCCTCACCTGCGAGCTCGCGCCGGGAACCGCTCTGTACGAAGGGCAGCTCGCCGAGCGTCTGCAGGTCAGCAAGACCCCTATTCGCGACGCCCTGGGGATGCTGGTCCACGAGGGCTTCGTCAAGGTCCAGCCGCGGCAGGGCTACCGGGTCAGCGACATCACGCTGGCCGACGTCCAAGAAGTCTTCCAGATGCGGATGCTCCTCGAGCCGGCTGCGGCCGAACTGGCGGCCGAACGCGCCAGCGCGGATCAGCTCAAGCGGCTGCAAGATCTGGCGGAGGAGTCCTACGTCTTCGGCGAGCTGCCGACCTACGAGGACTTCGTCATCAAGAACCGCGAGTTCCACGTGCTCCTGGCAGAAGCCTCGGGAAACGGTCGACTGGCGGCCATGCTTCGCAACTTGCTCGAGGAGATGCAGCGGCTTTTCCTGTTCGGACTGGACATCCGCGACAGCGCCCAAGAGCAGATCGCGGAGCACCGCGAACTGGTCGACGCGCTGCTGAAGGGCAATCAGCATCTGGCTCGCGAGATAGCCACGCAGCAGATCGAGACGAGCCGCAAGCGGGTCATGGAGGCCCTCCTCGGGGAAGTCAGCGGACCCAACGGCAACTTCAACTCGGCTGCCCTGAAGCTTGGAAGGTCAGCCCGACGCTGATCCAGCGCGCATTGTCATCGCCGCGACCGCACACGGCGGGTTACTCCCCCACGCTGATGCTGGCGACCATTCCGCCCTCGTAGTGGCCGGGCTCGTGGCAGCCCGCCAGAAGCTCACCGGCCTCCTCGAATGTGTACTCGAACGTCTCGGTCGCTCCTGGCTCCACGGTGACACCTGCGTCGGTCGCGTGGTGCCCACCGCCTTCGGCCATTTCGGCGGCGAACTCCTCTTGGGCTGCTTCATCGCCAATCAGAAACTCGTGGACGGTCTGACCGTCGTTGGTAACCTCGAAGCGCACCGTCTCACCGGCACTGACTGTGATCTCGGTTGGGTCGAAGCGCAACGCATCGCTCGTGAGCACCTCGATCGTCCGCGGCTCGTCACTTCCGCTGCCGGCCGAGCACGCGGCTAGCACCAATACGAGAGGAAGCAAGAGAAGGCCGCGGTGTCTCATCAGCGGCATCGAAGCTCCTTGGCTACTGGTTATGGCAGACGCGAGGCGCGCGCGAGGATCGGCTCCAGGCGGGCTACCAGATCATCGATCGCACGCTCATCAGCGCCCGACACGCGGAGTTCATCGCACAGTCGGAGGCGCGCATAACTGAGTGCCGCCTCCCGGCCGGCCGCCAACATCGCGCTGAATTGCTGCAGAACGTCGAGCGTGGCGCGTTCGCCCGCAACCATCTCCGCTAGGCCGTGAACCTGGCCCTCCAAGCGCCGAAGTCGCACTTGGAGGGCGGCCAGCTCAGCAATCCGGGCTTCGGCGGGCTCAGTCACAGAGCCTGTGCGAGAAGAACGCCGCCCCGCAGCTTCCATCAGGCGACCGCGTACTCCGCGGGCTCCTGGTCAAAGGCGCGAGCGCAAGACTCGTTGCAGAAGTAGTACGTCTTGCCCTCGTACTCACGGCTCGGCGAGGTGGCGCTGTTGACCTTCATCTCGCACACCGGACAGATGGCGTCGCCATCGGCCGCGTGGTGATCGTCGTGGCCGTGGCCATCGTCGTGGTGGCCGTGCTCGTGGTCATTCATCGATGGTCTCTCCTCGAGTTGGATCGTTGGGGTCAACGCGGATCGACGATCTGAAGCCGGTCCGCTCATGGCTGCTGTCACAGAACGGCTTGTTCTGCGACTGACCGCAGCGGCACAGAAGCACCGTGCGGCGTTCTCCGAAGTCGAATTGCTGTCCTTCGCCGTCGACGACGCGGATCTGGCTCAGGTCGCCCCGCAGCTGCAGGGCGCCGTTGTCCATGACCTTCAGGCGGAGCGGCGGGGTGGGTGCTTCCTCCATCACCGCCGGCTACATCGACGGGGTGTAGTCGGGGGCGAAATAGGGCGCCGGATCTTCCTTGAAGTCCAGCATGCAACCCTTGCCACAGAAGTAGTAGGTCTGGCCCTCGTGCTCGGCCGTCAGACTCTTGGCTTCGGCCTGGGCAGGGTCGACCTGCATGCCGCACACGGGGTCTGAGGCCATCTGTTGTGCCATCGCCTGGTCTCCTTGCTCGTCAGTCGCCGGGGTCAGTGACCGGCCGACTGCTGGTCACGAAGTCAGAGGTGAGCACCGATCCGGTCTCACCGTGGTCGGGCATCGGTTGCGGGGTCTGGTGCGCCGGATTGGCCAGGAAGAGCGCGGCTCCCCCGACCACGACGGCGATCACCGCGATGCCGGCCAGATAGCCGTACTCGCGGATCCGCTCCCCCAGCGGCGGATGGAGGATCTGCTGGGGACTCTCCGGCGCGCGGAACGACCGGAGCCGAAGGGCGTTGGTTACCACGCTGACGCTGCTCATGGCCATGGCCGCCGCGGCGATCACCGGATTGAGCAGCAGGCCGAAGAACGGATAGAGCAGTCCCATGGCAACCGGGATCAGGACGATGTTGTAGCCGAAAGCCCAGAACAGGCCCTGCTTGATCACGCCGACGGTCTTCCGCGACAGTGCGATGGCGATCACGATCGTCCGCAAGTCGCCGCCTATCAGGGTGATGTCGGACGCGGCCATTGCAACGTCGGTGCCGGTGCCGATGGCGATCCCGAGGTCGGCCTGCGCCAATGCCGGCGCATCGTTGATGCCATCGCCGACCATTGCTACGACCTTGCCGGCGGCCTGCAGCTCGCGCACCTTGTCGGCCTTCTGGTCCGGCTGGACCTCAGCCAGCACGCGGCTGATGCCGGCCTGCCGCGCGATCGCATCAGCGGTCAGGGCGTTGTCACCGGTCAGCATCCAGACCTCGAGGCCCAGAGCCTCGAGCTCAGCGACCGCCTGTGAGGACTCAGGCTTCAGGGTATCGGCCACTGCGATCAGCCCCAGCAGCCTGCCATCGGCGGCCACGAACATCGGCGTCGCCCCTTGCGTGGCCAGCTCGTCGGCAGCCGGCGACAGCTCACCAGGCTCGATGCCGTCAGCCTCAAGCAGCGCCCGGTTCCCGACAGCCACCGCCCGATCGTCAATTCGGGCGCGCAGGCCTCGGCCGGGCACCGCCTCAAAGTCGATGGCGGTAGGCAGATCGAGCCCGAGCTCGCGGGCGCGCGCCAGGATCGCCTCGCCCAGCGGATGTTCTGACCCGACCTCGGCCGCAGCGGCCAGCGCCAGGAGCTCGGTCTCTGAAATACCCGCGGCAGCAACGAGCCGCGTCACGGCGGGACGGCCACGCGTCAGGGTCCCGGTCTTGTCGAGCACCACAGTGTCGATGCGCCGCGCCTGCTCCAGCGCCTCGCCGCCGCGGATCAGGATGCCGTGCTCAGCGGCCTTGCCAGTCCCGACCATGATCGCGGTCGGCGTTGCGAGGCCCAATGCGCAGGGGCAGGCAATGATCAGGACGCCGATGGCCACCGTGACCGCGAAAACCGGGCTGGGGCCGAAGATGAACCAGCCTGCTGCGGTCAGCGCAGCCACGACGAGAACGATGGGCACAAAGATGCCTGCCACCTGGTCGGCCAGACGCTGCATCGGAGCCTTGGAGCCCTGCGCGTCCTCGACCAGGCGGACAATCTGCGCCAGCGCCGTGTCAGCTCCGACCTTGGCGGCGCGGAATACGAACGAGCCGGTCTTGTTGAGGGTGGCGCCGATCACTTCATCGCCGATCGACTTCTCAACCGGCAGGCTCTCGCCAGTCAGCATGCTCTCGTCGAGCGCGGAACGGCCTTCCACCATCACGCCGTCGACGGGCACTTTCTCGCCGGGCCGCACCCGCACCAGGTCACCGACGACCACCTGCTCGACGGGGACGTCGATCTCAGCGCCGTCGCGGA
>CAYYDA010000006.1:19657-21282 GCA_964470495.1 uncultured Steroidobacteraceae bacterium
AGGTCACCGACGACCACCTGCTCGACGGGGACGTCGATCTCAGCGCCGTCGCGGAGCACGCGGGCAGTCTTCGCCTGCAGCCCCATCAGCGCCCTAATGGCGCCGGCGGTCTGCTTCTTGGCCCGCGCCTCCAGCCAGCGGCCCATCAGGATCAGGGCGATGATGATCACCGCGGTCTCGTAGTAGAACTGGTACGGGAAGCCCCACTCCATGGCCAGCGACGGCCACAGCGTGACGAAGGCGCTGTAGCCGAAGGCGACGCTGGTGCCGACCGCCACGAGCGTGTTCATGTTGGTGCTGCCATGCCGGGCGGCAGTCCATGCGGCTCGGTAGAAGACCGCACCCGCCCAGAACTGCACCACCGCCGCCGTGATCAGCAGCAATGGAGCGATCAGCGCCATGTCCAGGCTCAGCGGCAGATACATGACCGCCATCATTGCCAGCCCGGCGCCCAGGCTTACCAGCGACTTGCGACGCAGATCGGCGATCTCCCGCTCTCGCACCGCCTCGTGCGCATCGGCCTGCTGGGCTGGCGTCGACTCGGCGGAAGCGGCGACTGGCTCTTCGCGCACCTCGTAGCCGGCGGCTTGGACGGCGCCCTTGAGTTCAGCTACTGAGGTCAGCGCCGGATCGAACTGGATGGTCGCCTTCTCGGTCGCCAGATTGACGCTGGCCAGTGATACCCCATCGACCTTGTTCACGAAGCGCTCGATGCGGTTGACGCACGAAGCGCAGGTCATGCCCTCGATCGGCAGAACGACCTGGCCTGGTGTGGCTGCCACTGGCGCAGAAACCGGCACCGACGGCGTCACCGGCCTCGAGCGCACCGTGTAGCCGGCGTGCTCTACGGCGGTGACCAGGTCGTCCACGCCGACCTTCGAAGAGTCATAGCTGACCCGTGCCCGCTCGGTGGCGAGGTTGACGGCCGCGTCGGATACCCCGTCGACCTTGTTCAGGTACCGCTCGATGCGGTTGACGCACGACGCGCAAGTCATGCCCTCCACATCGAGGGAGATGATCTGCAGCGGGCCGTCGATTGGTGTCGTCGTCAAGGGACCTCCGGGGTCAAGAGCGCAGGAGGCGCTCGATGGCCGCTGTTGCCTCGCCCACCTTTGAGTCGTCGCCGGCCTTGGCGGCATCCATCACGCAGTGGCGCATGTGCTCGTCCAGGAGGCCAACGGCAACGCCACGAAGGGCGTTGCTGACTGACGACACCTGCGTGAGGATGTCAATGCAGTACTGGTCTTCACTCACCATCCGTTGCAAGCCACGGACCTGTCCCTCGATCCGGCGTAGCCGGTTCAGGTACTCGTCGCGACTCATGCTGTAACCAGCCATCGCATTCCTCTCAGCTCGGTTCGGCCCATACCATACCATACCCCCCTGCCCTATCCCTGGCCGTGACAGTGCCTGTTGCGCAACGAGTCCGCGACGCGCCCTGCGGGCAGTAAGGATCAGATGCCCACGTCAGAACGCTCGCCGAATCAGATGCTCGGGCGGGGCGGTGATGGAGCACTACCTGCGGCGCGTCTTCGACCGTGCCCGGGGCACGGACATGGCAAGCGGGGCGACATCGCGACCAGGATGAGTGCCAGAGATACGTGTTGGGGCAGAGGACCTGACTC
>CAYYDA010000007.1:0-4707 GCA_964470495.1 uncultured Steroidobacteraceae bacterium
CGGCACGGAGATGGAAGAGCGCAAGTGCAAGCTCATCTGCCGAGGCTGCGGCTACATTCTGAGCTGCAGCGATTACTACTGAGGCCGGTCAGGGCCCCACGTTGCGGAACTCGAGGCTGGCCATGATCCGATCGAAGACAGCCCTGTTCAGCTCGTAGTCGCCGCCGTATTCCGTTCCGGTGAACGCCCAGATCTTTCGCCCTTCCGGTTGCTCGAGGTCCAGGTACGCCAGGTAGCTGTACAGGAGCTCATTGGTGGGCTGCTCGGGCCACGTTGTCATTCCGGTTTCGTACCGTCGTCCCGCGAAGCCGCCGATGATGACGTCCTCGGTGTAGAGGTCGGCCCAGATGAAGCCGAACGCGCCTTCGGAGACGTGGACCTCGATGGCGATCTCGTCCGGGCGTGGGTCGCCTTCTCTCACCTCGTAGAACGTCGGGCTGAACCACGAGCACGCCGGTACGTCCCCGATCTCGGTGTTCGTGTACCAGGAGTCCGGGTAGCTGACGGTGTAGCCGTCCTCGGGGTTGGTGCACGTGTCGGGATCGACGAACAGCGCATCGGCCTCCGAGCTCTCGAGCACGGTGAAGGGCAAGCCAGGTTGTGACACGTAGATCGGGTCTGGCCTGGGCCACTCCACGACGACGGGGTCGGGGATTGCGCCCGCTCGTCGCAACGGGATCCGCGTGGCGTCAGCCACGCCCGGCGGCTGGTAGATGAGCTCCAGGGCGGCCCCCGCCATCTCGCGCGGGACGGCGAAGATCACCCACCCCACGTACTGCGGCTCGGGCACGGTTGCGCCGGGCCAGGTTCCCAGGTAGGGGCGCCCGGCGGGCTGGGGGAATACCTGGAGGGGTTCGGCACCCACCGAGCCGCTCTCTCCCTCGACACGCCAGTCCACCTCACCCCAGCTGGCGGTCTCGGGCGCGACGACAAGGGCGTACGTTGCCATCAACTCGACGAAGAAGTGGAGCTCGCTGCTTGGGCTGGGCACGAGCGGATAACCACCAATGTCCTCGCCCCGCTCAACGGTGATGGTCCCGGAGACTCCATCGGACGACTGAATCGGCAGCGTGATGCTGTTGCCCGGCTCGACCAGATCGCCCAGTTCCGGAGGCGTCGATTCTTCTGTCGCCGTCGGCTCGGTGGTGCTCGCCGGCGCCTGGCTGGGCGTCGGGGCTTCCTCAGCAGCCGCCGACTCGCTCGCGGCGGACACCGGGTCTCGGGCGGCATTCCATCCCTGGCTGAGCTCCACGGCAACGATCGCCACGACAGCCCCAACTGCCACCAATGGCCAGATCCACCTCCCGCGCGAGGTCCTGTCCACGCGTGTCCCTCCCTCTCGTTACCGACCAGACACCGGAGCGGCGCGGAATGTCTCGCGCGCCGACGACCCGCGGGCCGGGTCAACGGAGGGCTGAGCCGCTGCCGAGGGCGGGCTCCGGCGTGAATTGACCCGCAGCTCGGGTGGATCACCACAGAGCTCGGGCTCCGGTTTCGGTTGACCCGTGGGACGGGTCACGACTCATAGCACCACGATCCCATCGGCCCCTGGATCACGCTCGCGGCACACGGCAGCCAGCACCGCTCGCGTGTCGAGCGGGAAGGAGTGCCGTAAAGCATCAGCTTCTCGGAGGATCGCGCGATTCCGCTTGGAATCCCGCACGAGGAGGATCATCCGCTCGATCCCGGCGTCCCGACGCTTGCCGTTGATGTCGCGCTCCAGAGCTTGGAGGTCATGAAGGTTGGTCTCGCCCTCGACTCCGGTTCGTCGCGGCAGACCCCGGACAACAATGTCGAGCGCGCGCTTATCGCGATCATTCGGGATCGGCCACTCACGAATGCATTGGAGGGAGGGCGGCAATCGCGCCTCGAAGTCGGCCAGGAGCCTGAGGTGCCCGGCATCGCGAATCGGAGGGCCGGCGGGATACGTCTTGGCCCACAGATCGAGGCCGACCGCCTTCAACAGGCGCGATGCCTGCACCACACTGAGCCAGGGAGCCTCGCCGCGCTCGATCCGGCCAACCTCCGAACCGGAGAGGTTCGCGACGGCACCCAGCGTGTCCTGGCTGACCCCGGCCATCCGGCGGGCGCTGCGGACTTCGGCCCCGATCATCATGTTGAGCTGCCGTCCTTTACGACTGCCCTCGTCTACGGCGCGTTCGCGTACCGGCATCCGTTCAGTGTCGCGAAGGCTGCTTACGGGCCGATTACCGCCGGCTTTGAGCCGCGGGGCGGGGTCAACGAAGCCCTGAGCGACCAGCGAGGGCGGGCTCCGCCGTGAAATGAACCGCAGCACGGGTGGATCACCACAGAGCTCGGGCTCCGGCCTCGCTTGACCCGTGGGGCGGGTCACCCGCCCGCAGATCAGCCCATGCCACGGAGGCGCAGGAACTCCTCGTTCGAGGGGTCACGGCCGAGGAAAGCCCGGACCAGCTCCTCGGCGTCGCGCGAGCCGTTCGGCTCCAGGATCTCGCGCCGATACTCGGCACCGACGGCGGGCGACAGCACGCCCTCCCGGGCAAAGCGGCCGAACATGTCATCGCCGATGACCTGCGCCCACATGTAGCCGTAATAGCCGGCGTCGTAGCCGCCCAGGAGGTGCCCGAAGCCGGCGAGGAAGAACGTGCCCTCCGGGTACGGCATCCCGGTCACCGCGTAGGTTCGCCGCAGGGCGGCCTCGACCTCGGGTGCCTCGGGCTCGGCGTGCAACGCCAGGTCGATGCCGCCGTAGAACGCCTGCACGCCGATCTTGATGGCGACATTCACCCACCGGGAGCGACGCACCTGCTCGACAAGCTCGGCCGGGATCGGCTCTCCGGAGGCGAAGTGACGAGCGAACCGATCGAGGACCGATGGCTCCCACGTCCAGTGCTCCATGATCTGGGACGGGGCCTCGACGAAGTCCCACTCGGTCTCGGCGCCGCTGAAGCGCGCGAACTCGGCGCGGGTGAGGCTCATGTGCAGGATGTGGCCGAACTCGTGGAAGAGGGTCTGCACTTCGGCGTGCTTGAGCAGCGCGGGCCGATCGCCGGAGGGCGGCGTGAAGTTGGCGGCGATGGTGCTGACCGGAGTGACCCAGGATCCATCGGCCCCGCGATGGCCCAGGACCATGGGAAAGGCCGCGGCGTGGCCGAACTTGCCCTCACGCGGGTGGAGATCGGCGTAGAAATAGGCGATCGGGGCACCGGAGGAGCGGTCGCGGATCTCGTACAGGCGCACCGATTCGTGCCAGGCGCGCGCGTTGTCCACGACGCGGTAGTCCAGCCCGAGCACCTCGGCGGTGAGTGCGAACATGCCGTCCATGACCTGCTCGAGCGGGAAGTACTCGCCGATCAGGTTCTGGTCGACGCCGTATTCGGTGCGTCGCAGCGCATCGTCGTAGTAGCGCCAGTCCCAGGCGGTGATCGGACCGTCGTGGCCGTCCGCGTGAAGACGCTCGGCAAGGGCGTCGAGCTCGCTTCGGACCCGGGCTTCGAGGGTGGGGAGCAGCTCCTCATAAAAGGCGCGGACCCGCTCCGGGTTGCGTGCCATCTTGAGCTCCATCGCGTGGTGCGCCCAGGTCGGCTCGCCCAGCAGGGCGGCAACGCTCCGGCGGAGCTCCAGCGCCTCGTCCAGCAGCGGCCGATTCGCGGCCACCGCCTTGCTCCAGTTCTTGACGAACAGCTCGCGGCGCAGGTCACGGTCATGCGCCAGCTCCAGGAACGGATTGACCTCGGGATAGTCCAGGCTGACCCGATACGTCCCGTCGCGCTCGCCGGGCGAGAGTCGCTCGATGAAGTCGTCAGGCAGCCCCGCCAGCTGCTCGCGGGTCACGTCGATGCCATCGCGGAACTCGTTGATGTTGCGCTGGAACGCGACCTCGACCTCGACCAGGCGCGTGCGAAGGCGCTCCAGCTCGGCGCGGTCGTCGGCGCTCAGCTCGTGGCCGGCGCGCCGGAAGTCTCGGAGCCAATGCTCGAGGAGGCGCGCTCGCTCACCGCTGAGCGCGGCAGCCTCATCGGTGTCGGCAAACGCGCGAACCGCCTGATACAGGTCGTCGCGGAAGACGAGCGCCACGCGCCATTTGTTGATGCGCTCCTCCGCGTCGTTGCCCGCGTCGCGGACGGCTGGATCGGTGTGGACCTGGCCCATGAAGCCGGCGCGGCCGTAGCCGCGGACGAGCTCTGCCGCGGCAAGCTCGAGGGGCACGAGGGTGGTCCCGAAGGTGGGGGAGTCCGCGGTGGCGACCGCCCGCTCGACCTGCGCATCGGCCCCGGCGATGGCGTCATCGGTCTCTGAGCGAACGGAATCGACCGATACGGACGTGTAGTCGTACAGCATCGTCGGCATCGTACGCGCGTTCGCGGAAAGGGCGCGCCCATCCAGCACGGAGCCGGAGGGCGCGCCCTCAGGCACGATCAGGCGGTCAGTCGCCGCCTGTGCCCATGCCCCCCTCGCGGTTCTGGCCTTCGCCGCCGGACTGACCTTGGCCACCGTATTGGTCCTGGCCCCCGGACTGGCTCATGCCGCCGTCTTCGGAGGTTCCGCCCTCCTCGGGCATGTCGGTATCGGTCCTTCGTTCTCCCTGGTCCATGGTTCCCTCCTGGTACTGGGCTCGGGCCATTGGTGAGCCCGATTTGCCCGCGGCCATATGTGTCGACCCGGACGCACCACTGGCACGACGCGTGCAATCGGCCGGCGCGTCAACGCCATGCAGGGACGGAGGAA